>PLSJ01000462.1 GCA_003165115.1 Syntrophaceae bacterium
TTTCCAAATGCGTTTGCCCTGACGGGAAAGCCGAAATTCCCTGCGATCCGCGGTTGAACCTGGCCCGCATCTGTTGTATCTTATTAGGCGGTCTTACGAGACCGGCGGGGTGACGGCTCTTTTGCCGTCTTCGTCCCAAAATATTACCTGATGAATCCGGACGCGGGCCAAAGAAGGCGGTCTCGAGACCGCGGGGCTTCTCTTCGCCAATAAAAGCAAGGATGGGTTGAAATGAAGCTGGTGCTTTCCGACAGCTTGAATATTCTGCATTCCATCGTCGAGTCGATGGACGTCGCCCTGTACGTGCTCGACAAGGACCTTCGCATACAGGCGGTCAACACGAGGGGATCCAGGTGGCTCGCCAGGGAAGATTCCGCGGACCGTGAAGAGTGCTACAGCGAAATCCACGGCAGGGACCATGCCTGCGAGAATTGCGCCGTGCTGAGGACGTTCGCGAGCGGCAAGACGGAGCGGCTCGAAATGCGGGTAGACCGCATAGGCAAGATCAGGCACTACCTGTGCACCGCTACCCCCCTGCGCCTGGACAAGGACGGGGGGTTCGAGTACGTCGTCGAGATGGTGCAGAACGTGACCTCCCAGAGGAACGCGGCGGAGGAGATCAGCCGCCTCAACGAATTCAACGAGACGATCCTGGAGAACGCGCCCGTGGCCATCTTCACCCTCGATACGCACGGCGTCTTTACGAGCGTCAACCCGGCCCTCGGCCGCATTTCCGGCCTCGGGCCCGAGGCGGAGGCGGAGGCGAAGCTGCTGGGGTTCAACTGGCTCCAGAACCCGTACACGATGGAGTCCGGCCTGTCGGGCCACCTGAAAAGGGGGCTCGCGGGCGAGGCGTTCCACCTGGAAGACTTCTCTTACCGGACGTTCAGCGGCGAGCCGCAATACATCGACTTCAAGGGCGTCCCCATGAGAGGGAAGGGCGGGCAGGTCGAGGGACTGCTTTGCATCATCGAGGAGACGACGCACAGGCACAACGAGAAAAGGTTGTTGAAGGAGAGGAACATCGCCCTGGAAGAGCACCTTCACCGCATCGACGTCCGCGACGCGTTCATCGGAGAGAGCGGCCCGATAAAGAAGGTGAAGGAGCTTATCTCGCTGGTGGCCCGCTCCGATACGCCCGTCCTGGTCCTCGGCGAGACGGGCACGGGCAAGGAGCTTGTCGCCCGCGCCATACACGCCACGAGCCTCCGTTCGTCCAACCCTTTCGTCGTGATAAATTCGAGCGCGCTCCAGGACAACATGGTGGAAAGCGAGCTCTTCGGCCACAGGAAGGGGGCTTTCACGGGCGCGGACTCGGACAAGATCGGCCTGTTGAAGATAGCCCATTCGGGGACCTTCTTCATGGACGAGGTGGGTGACTTAAGCCCGGCCATCCAGGCGAAGCTCCTGAGGGTGCTGGAGACGGGCGCGTTCCGGCGGCTGGGGGACATACACGAGATCAGCGTCGACGTGCGGTTCATATTCGCGACGAATAAGGACCTCGCCCGCGAGGTGGGCGAGAAGACCTTCAGAAAGGACCTGTTTTACCGGCTGAACGGTTTCACCGTCGTCGTCCCTCCGCTGCGCGAGCGCAAAGAGGACATCCCGCTCCTCGTCGACTATTTCCTCCGGAAGTTCGCGAGGGGAGGCAGGCAGAAGACGATCACCGGCCCTGCCATGGAGCTGCTTCAGGACTATTCCTGGCCCGGAAACGTGAGAGAGCTGGCGAACGCCCTGGAAAGGGTCGTCCTGATCTCCGCGGGGAGGGACGAGATAGGGGTCGCGGACTTCCCGCAGGGCATGGGGCCGCATCCCTTCACGTCGAACGGGTCCCGGCCGCGCCGCCGCAGGGGCACGTCACCGCCCTTTCGCATATGGAAAGGGAGTATGTGCGCTCCGTCCTGCACTCGGTGGGCGGCAACAAGAGCAAGGCGGCCCGCCTCCTCGGCATAAGCCGCAGGACGCTCTATCGCGCCATCGGGGACAAGGCATGAATTGGGGCTCTGGGTGCGCTCGACCGGGCGCACCCAGAGCCCCAATTCCGTTACGTGCTTTTTCGCCTATGAAGCCGGTTTCAGGCTAGAATACCCTGGCTTCCTTCTCTCCGCCGATCCACGCGGGATACCACTTGTAGTGCTCTTTCGGGTTGGCCTGCTTTAACCCCTTGTACGAGGCCTTTGCCAGCTCGATGCCTTTCTTCGTCCTGTTCAGCCACGCGAGACCTTTCTCCTCCAGGGAAAGGAGGAGCTTATCGAGCGTCTCGTCGTCGGTTTCGAACATATCGAGTATGTCCCGCCTCGTCATGTAGAGGCCCGGGTTCACCCTGTAATCCTCGGCCAGCAGGCGCAGGAGCTTCTCTTCATCGATGCCGCATTCCTTGGCGACCGGTTTCTCCGTGGGGACCGGCACGCCGAGCACGGGATGGGGCGCCCGGTGCTGCCACGTGATCTGGTTGCCCAGTTGCTTCATGGCGGTCCTGAAGATGACCATCCGGCACGCCTCCATGCTCCCGCCCGAGATCGAATCGACCTTGGCGTTCTTCATGATCTCTTCCAGCGGGTAGAAGAGGGTGGTGCCGTCGCCGCCGATGAGCTGGATCGCGTCGAGGCTCGCCTGCATGGCGGCTTCCAGGTTGAAGACCTTTAGGCAGTTCGAGTCGAGGCTCGTATCCCTGCCGAGGTCCCACATGTAGGCGGTGTGGTATGTGAAGAGCCTGGTCGCCCTCTTTTTCAGGACGAGGTCGGCGATCTTGAACTGGTTCGTGGGCAGGTCGATGGTGGGATGGCCGAACTGCACCCTCCTCTGGGTATAGGGCACGCCGGTCCGCAAAAGCTCCGACATCCAGCCCATCGCCTGCGCCGATATGATCGTCCGCTCGAAGTTGAGCCCCGACGTCATGACGGTCCATCCGTCCCCCTCGTCGCCGATGCGGTTCGCCGCGGGGACCTCCACGTCCTCGAAATCGAGGACGCCGTTCTGGATATTGCTGAACCCGATAAGGTCGTTGATCTTTTCCACGCTGAAGCCCTTCGCCCCCCTTTCGAGGATGAAGGCGCTCAGGTGCCTGTGCTTCTTGACGTCCTCGGGGTCGTTGCTCGTCCTCGCGTAGAGCATGTACCTGCTGGCTATCCCCGCCGACACGATGAACCGCTTCTTCCCGTTCAGCACGTAGACGTCGCCCTCGCGCCTGGCCTCCAACGATATGGCCGCGGCGTCGGTGCCGACCACCGGCTCCGTGATGACGATTGCGCCTATCTCCCCGTTCACGATGCGGGGGAGCCACTTTCTCTTTTGCTCCTCGGTCCCGTGGCCCAGAAGCTGATGGACGCCGCCGAGCATGTTGCCCCCGAAGACCCTGTTGACTCCCGGCATCAGGCCCATGGCCTCGGTGGCGATGCAGGCGCCCGTGCAGCCCAGCCCGAGTCCGCCGTATTCTTTCGGGATTGCCGCTCCCGTGTAGTGTTTCTCGGCGATCTTCTCAAAGATATCGCAGGGAAATTCCCTGGTCCAGCGGGTCTCCGCGTCCCTGCCGAGCACGCTCTTCGCGAACTCCTCCATTTCCGCGGCGAAGCGGACCTGCTCGTCCGTCCACCAGGCGAAGCTCTCTATCGTCCCGCCCTTCTTCAGGACTTCCGCGACGCCTTTCTTCCCGTGCAGCACGGAAAGGCTGCTGTCGGGCTGACGCTTCCCGGCTTCCTGACCCTGTTTTTCCCTGGCTGTGTTTCCCTGTTCGGTTGTAACTTTCATGTAATCCTCCTTGATGCGTTACGCTTCCGGGCAGCCCCCCCTACAGGCGGCTTTGCACGACCACGTTTTGTGTTCTTTATTTTTTCATGTCCCGCGAGATACCGGTTTCGTGTCCGTTCTCCCCGAGCGCTTTTTCAATCCTCCCCAGGAGGTCTCGAAGATGCCCGCCACTACCTCCCGGAGCCTCTCTTGCGATGGGCTGAAACGACCCCAGCCCCTATGCCAAGCCCCGTGTTCGGGGAGCCTTATCACCCATGGAAGTTGCAATTATAGGGCCATAACCCTCAGGGGCCGCGATTCCCGCGCTGCGCCTGCATGCCCGTCATTGCCTGGGATATTGGGCTGCCATGTGGCGGGAAAACTGATTATAATGGGAACAAATGTATACAACTGTCGCTGCACACTGTATACAAATGGCACAACTGTCGCCTATGATGGGGCGGAGAATTAACGTGGACCTGCATGCAGTTTTTGAGGATGTGTTACAGGGGTCGGGAAGAGGCCAGGCGGGATGCCTTGTCCGTCAGCCCGGCCCCTCGCGCGTGCGGCCGGGATAGAGCGCCGCCATCTGCCCGGCCGCGCTCGCCATCGATATGCCGCAACTGGAGCCGAGTANNGTCGATGTGGCCCATGAAGCAGACCCGGCCGCGGAACTCTTTTTTCAGGTCGTGGACGTCGAGCCCCGCCTGCGCGTCAACGGGATGGATGCAGTCATAACCCGCCTGTATCAGGAGTCCGATCACCTTCCTCGTGTCGCCGTCACAATGGAAGAAGGTCCGCAGGCCCGCCTCCTTCGCTATGCGCGCCGCCTGGGCGTATGCGGGCAACAGGAAGTCGGCGATATAGCCGGGCGAAAAGAAAGGCCCCCCGGCCCCGGCGATGTCGTCGGCGACCGCAAGGGCCTGAAAACCCTGGGTCCGGGCACACAGCGCGGCCTGTTCCACCTGCTCCACGAACAGACGGGCCGCGTCCGCGGGAAGCCCCCGGTGCATGGCCGTCATGGCCTTGAGGAACCCCTGGCGCGCGACCACGCGGGAGACCGGCCCGTTGACGCAGCCCACGACGAAATAACGGTCGAGGCCGGCCGCACCCGCCTGGTCCGTGCATGCGTCCCCGTTGAGATCGACGCCGACCAGCGAGAGCCCCAGGTGGCGCGAGGCCGCGGCGACCTGTCCGAAATAGCCGCCGGGCGCACCGGCGAAGAAATGGTCGAGGAAGTCCCTCTCCAGGAACAGCTCGCCCCTAGGGAGGATGGGACCGGGCGACCGGTGGTCCAGGGCGGCCGAGACGGCCGCGACGGCGTTCACCCCTCACCCCGACCCTCTCCC
>PLSJ01000329.1 GCA_003165115.1 Syntrophaceae bacterium
TTTCGCGCTCTGCATCAAAAATCGCTCCGGCCTTGTTCTGTATAAGACCTGTAAAAGAGCTTTACGCGTCCGTCTCGTGCTTGCCGGCATAGACGGCGCCGCTCCAGCCGTCTATGCCGATAAAATCACCGGACCTTACGATGCAGCCCTCGACCTTGCTGTATCCTTCAGATTCGTAGACCCTCAGGCGGCTGAAGCCCACCACCCCCACCTTGTTCAGTTGGGGAATGGTCACAGCCGCGTGTGAGGTGCTCCCTCCCCTCGCGGTGAGGAGGCCGTCCACCTGGAGGAGTATGCCCACGTCGTCGGGGACCGTATCGGGCCTTATCAATATCAGGGGCGTGCCGGGGTCCTCCAGCCTGAACTTCTTGATATCCTCTTCGGAATAGACGCTCCTGCCGCAGAGTGCGCCGCCCGCGACCCCTATGCCCGTCCCGATCATCGATTCCCGCAGGCCCGGTGCGTCCTTGAACGTCTTCAGCTTGCGCGTTTCCGTCTGGACCATGTCGCGCGTCTGGAGGATATGAAGACCGGACGCCGTCGAGCTCTCGAAGGTAAATTCGATCTCCTGATGGTTGAAGCGTTTTTCGTAGATGAGGAACTCGGAAAGGCGCACCAGCTCCGCGTAGATGGCGGGGAACCTTGCCTGGAGGGAGATATCGGACTCCCTTTGCTCTATCACGCGCTGTTTTTCGGAGATCGGGTAGGTCTCGACGAGACCGGATACGATGTCGTCCCCCTGCACACCGAAAATAAAGTCGCCGGAAAGGCTGACCTCGGGGGACGAGCCCTTGGGGCTGCGCGTGAAAATGACGCCCGAGCCGGACTGGTCGTTTAAGTTCCCGAAGACCATGGCCTGGACGATCACCGCCGTGCCCCACTCGTCGGACAGGTGCATCTGGTGCCGGTATATGCGGGCCTGCTTCGAATCCCATGACGCAAAAACCTGGAGGATGCACTCGCGAAGCTGCTCCTGGGGCGACTCGCCCAGCGCTATGCCGCGCTCTTTCATTGCCTGCCTGTACGACAGCGCGATCTGCCTCATCTGCTGGGCGTTAAACTCTATCTTCCGCCTTATGCCGTAAGTGTCCTTATAGGTGTCGATAATCGTGTCGAAGAAATTGCGGTCGAGGCCGTGGAACATCCCCCATATCTGGAGGAATCGCCGGTAGGAGTCCCACGCGGCCCAGCCGAAGCCTTCCCTCAGGGCGAGCCCTTCTGCTATTGCCTCGTTGATCCCGACATTGAGAAAAGAGTGCATCATGCCGGGGAGAGAAACGGTGGCCCCACTCCTTACCGAAAGGAGGAGCGGGTTTTTCGGGTCCCCGAATTTACAGCCCGTCAGCTTTTCGAGCCTCGCGATCTCCTTTGCGATCCTCAGGCTGATATCCTTGAAGATGTACTTATAACCGATCACGGCATCGAAGCCCCGGAAGACTTCGGTGGTAATGATGAAACCGGGAGGGATGGGGAACCCCAGGGCCAGGAGCTGCTTCAGGTAGTACCCCTTGTTCCCGATCAGGATTTGGTTGTCCATCTTTTTGTCGGGCCGGTAGAGGGGGGTTACGGTCAGCTCCGGCTCGTAGGCCATGACCGCATTGAGCAGTTGTTTATTGTCCCTGAATTTCTCCAGCTCGGCGCTCAGGGTCCCGATTATATCGTTTATGAAGACGTCCATCACCTGCAGGCCGAAGGCGGAGGAGATGAGGGACCTCATGAAGTTCTCGGAAAGCTGATATACCGTCTCTTCGTCCACCACGCGGCCGGTCGCGCCGCCCGATCGGCCCTCCTCGATCTGGCCGATGACGAGGGGGAGGTTCGGGCGGTGCATGTCGATATAGTAGTCCCTGATGATGTCCTGGATGCCCTTCGAGATGAACCGGAAGATGTCGAGGTACTGGTCCACGGAAAACTGTTTTATCTTGAGTGCCGACGTGATGTATTTGACCCTCAGCACCAGCCCCTCCGTCGCCAGTCCCTCGAGGTCGAGGGCCTTGATGTGGAGCCAGAGGCATTGGTGTATCTTCGTGAGGGTTCCTTTTGTAATGAACTTGAGGTTGAGCGACTCCCTCAGCCTCTCGAAGAGGACGGTCCCCAGGCTCTCCAGTCTCAGGGAAAGGCCGACGGCCTCGAATTTCTCTTCGCGGTAAGTCCCGTACATCGAAGGGATCCCCGCTGCGATGTGCCTCTTGTGGTAGATATTCTCCGAATAATTGGTCTTTACGGGGGAGAGTATCTTCTGCTTGAGGATGATAAGAAAGTCGAGGACGATTTCCAGGGCCCTCCGGTAATTCTTGCCCTTGAGGGACGTTTCGAGAGAGCGAAGCCGCAGGGGGTCGAAGAGATAGGTCTTTTCCAAATCCCTTAACAGGTCCAGGTGCTGGGGGTTGTATTTCTTGTAGAGAAGCTGGTAGAAGCGCAGCGCGAGCGCCCCCCTCTCTCTGTCTCTCTCGGGGATCCCTTTGATCGCCGCGATCTCACGCGTTATCCTCGTCTTGTCCCACTCAAGAAAGGCTTGCGGCCTCATGTCGACCTTCTGGAACAGCACCTCGAACAGGTGGTGCAGGCCATCGAAGTACTCGTCGTCCGGCTTGACCACACCGACCAGCTCGGGGGGGAGATGGGACTCCAGATACGAATTTGCGCCGGAATACCAGTATCTGAAAATATCCTCCATGAACGTGACGAGCCGGCTGTTGCTCTCGACGTGTGACTGCTTGCGGACGAAATGGACGAGCTGGTCGTTCCTGAAGGCGAGCTCGTCGATTCTCGTGGATATCTCGCGCAATTCGCCCTCGGCGCCTATTTCATTAAAATAGATGGGCAGGATGAGGAGAAGCTGCCTTACCAGGTTGTAGGCGGGTTCTATATCCGAGTTGAGGAGGCTGGAGATATCTTTTTGCAGGAGGTCCGTATCGCGCACGAAGACGCCCCCTATTTTCAGGTTGATGACGAGGGCGGAGAGCAGCTTCTTTGTCCATCGGGGCTTCATGGCTACTNNAGGTTCTCTATGTGGGCCGGGTTCACCCGGATCTGCCACTCCGCGGTCGCCCCCGAGACGTCGGGTTGTTCGAAGCCGAACCCTATCAGCTCGCCGACGAAGGTGTCTACCAGCGGGTGGTTGTTTTGCCTGAAGACTTCCCGTGCAATGGTAGTGATGCACGCGAGGACGGTGTTCCGGTAGGTATGCCTCGGCGTGTACCCTTTGAGGAGAAAAAATACCTTACGCATGAAGTCGTCCAGGTTTTCGGGGGTTTCTTCCCTGAAAACCATGCTGAGACAGCGGTTGATCTCGATAAGGGCGCTCCCGTGGATATCGGAGAGCCCGGGGGTGTTGATCACGTTCAGGAGGAAATCGAGCTTGACGAGGTGCTCCCGTCCGGCGCAGGCCGCCGACCTTTCAAGGTCGTCCGCTATGAGCAGATAGGCATTCACTATATGGAAGTAATCGGGCATGTCGAGATAGGAAGCTATCGCGCCGGAACCGGCCGGGAGTTGCCCGTCCCCGATGGGCCTGACCCTGTCGAGAAGCGTCCGGAGGTTCGTGTGGCTGATCGGTGCGATCAGCTTCAGGTACGCCGCCGCCATCTCCCCTGAGGCCGCGTCCGCGCCGAACCAGTCCGCGGGATCGGGCTGGGAGAGCCAGAATCGGTAGGTGGCCGTGAACAGGCGCGTGAGGAGGAGGCCGAGTGCCTCGTCCGTACCCGCGTTCACGCGGAGGAGGAACGCCGCCATGTCCTTGACGTACGTGGAGCTTTTCTTGATAATCGCGTCGTCCTCCGGCGGGAGGCCGAGGAAGTGGTCGATGGTGCGGGAAAAGAGAGGCGTGTTGCGCGTCAGGTGCGGCTCGCTCTTGGTGATGACTATGTCCAGAAAATCGAAGAGGTAACGGACGGCTTTCTCCCTGGTCTCTTCCGCCGCGTCGGCCCGAATGACGTCAAAGTGGATGTCGACGATCGTGACCAGGGCGGCGTAGCCGTCGGGATGGTCGTTGAAGTCGTAGAAATCGCCTATCGAGAGGGTTTTGAGCTGGGTAAGCACGTACTCCCAATTGACGTAGGGGTGGTTGAGCTCGACAAGGAGGTCCTGGGTCCGCTTCTGTATGCCGAAATGCGTCTCCGCCACCCTGAGGAGGTCGCGGTACCTTTCGGGTATCTCGACCGTGGCGGCCGTGCGTTCCAGGTTTACCTGCAACGCGGAAGACGTAAACTTTCTTTCCTGGCCGTCCATTAACTCCCTCCCGTCATCTTCGAGCCGCCCTTACTGCCTCGCGCCCACTTCGCCGGTGACGAAAAAGGTGAGCGTGTTTTCCTTGTCCACCCTCTTGTATTCGATGTTGTCGATCGTCTTCTTCAAGAGCCGCGCCGTCGCCCGCATCTTCTCGTCGCCCGGGGCCTCTTCTTCGCCGGCGAAAACAACGTCGGCAAGGAGTATATTGCTGGGTTCGCCGGTGTCGGTGATGACGACGACGAGTTTTCCCCACGGGTCGTGTTTGCAGGTGATCTTGACTTCCCCGCTCCGGTTCCTGTATGCCCTGGTGACGACGTTCTCGAGGGCTGCCTCGAGGGCGGTCTCTATCTGTTTTATCCTTTCGTTGCTGAAGCCTTCCTGTTTCTCGATTGTCGCGACAAAGTCGAACAGCTCGGGCAAAGCTGCCATCGTGGCCGGCCTGCTTATTTCTCCAAGGAGATGCGATTCCGGGGCATCCATCCCGTCGGTTCCGTTATCCGTCACTTTCTTCCTCCTTATTCCTTTTAGTCAGGCGGTGAGGCATCACCCGACGTCCGGGCGCCCTCCGGTCATGACATCCGCCTCTAACAGCCCATAAATATAAGGCGATTCAACAAATAAAACAAGTCGTTCCAAAGGCTGCCGGTGTGCTCCCCGGAGAAGAAGACGATCCTTATCCGGGGCCAGTGATCTCTTCTCCCTCTACTACGCACCCTTTCGTCGGTATTGACTATGGCTCGCTATGATTCTAAAATAATTTCGTGATTCATGTAATCCGAACACATCCCGACCGGGTGCTGAGGAAGGTCGCGGGCGTCGTGACGGCGTCAACGGATGAGATATGCCGGCTGTGCGACGACATGGTGGAGACCATGGCCGCGGCGCGCGGGCTGGGGCTGGCCGCAAACCAGATCGGCGTCTCCCTTCGCATCATCACCATTGAAACAGGCTCGGAAAAGGAAAGCAGGCCGATCGTTTTCATCAATCCCCGGATTGTGCGGCTGGAAGGGGAGGAAGTGGGCGAGGAAGGGT
>PLSJ01000342.1 GCA_003165115.1 Syntrophaceae bacterium
GCCCCTAAAGAAGAACCCCGCGATGCCGTGTAAACAGCAATTCTTGAACCTCTCATGATAAGTGGGCGCCTTTTTGTTGCTTCACGCGTCTCGCACTCAGACGAGCATGCAGTCTGCAACAAGAGAAGGCCCCCAACAAAGAGGTGTTGGCTCAAAGTTCACCATCTATCACGTACACCGCAGGGAATCTATACGTTTTCAACTTTTCTCAAGAGCCTCAGCGTGTTATTTTCGACTTTCTCGAACCGCTTTTTCATATCCATATAGTTATCGGCAACCCTCATCATTGCCATGATAACCGTGTTCAGTGTATTGACGATCGCACACTCCTGCGTCACCGCCTTTATCTCCTCATCGACGAACTGCGCGACCTTCCTGATCCTTTCCTCGTCGTCGCCCACGAACGTAAATGACTGGTTGAGTATAGTGACTTCCACTCTATGCAAGGCTACGCTTCTATCTTCTGAATCTTTTCCAGAATGCCTTTCACCTTCTGCATGACCAGGCCTTTCTCGGTCTCAACCCGCGCCACCTGCTCCTTAAGCTCCCTGTTCTCTGCTTCGAGGGACGCAATCCTGCTCTCGCTGCCCGCTTTCTCCTGCCGCATATCCTTGTAGGCGCCTAGCAGGACATCGATTTTTTCCTCTAATTCTCCAAGCTTATTATCGCCAAATAGCTGTTCCATATCCAAATACCTTAATCTCTTTTCTGCTCGAAAGTCAAGTACAAAAGGCACGCTTTGATGAACTGGTCGAGGTCTCCATCAAGCACGCTTTCGGCGTTATGCACTTCCAGTTTCGTGCGGTGGTCCTTGATAAGCTTGTAGGGATGGAGCGTGTACGAGCGGATCTGGCTGCCCCAGGAGATATCTTTCTTCTCCTTGTTCAACAGGTCCATCTTCTCATCCTGCTTCTTCTTCTCCATCGCATAGACCCTCGACTTCAGGATGGCCATGGCTATGGCCTTGTTCTTGTGCTGCGACCGCTCGTTCTGGCACTGAACCACTATGTTGGTCGGCAGATGGGTGATCCGGATGGCCGATTCCGTCCTGTTGACGTGCTGCCCGCCGGGTCCGCTCGCGCGGAAGGTGTCGATCTTCAGGTCTTCTTCCCGGATGTCTATCTGGACGCTCTCCGGGAGCTCCGGGTAGGCGTAGACCGATGCAAACGACGTGTGTCTCCTCGCGTTCGCGTCGAAAGGGGAGATACGCACGAGGCGGTGTATCCCGCTCTCACACTTCAGGTAGCCGTAGGCATAGGCGCCTTTTACAAGGAACGTGACGTTCTTGATGCCCGCCTCTTCTCCCGGCAGGAGGTCGACAACCTGCGACTCGAACCCCTTCCTCTCCGCCCACTTCAGGTACATACGCAAGAGCATTTCCGCCCAGTCCTGCGCTTCCGTGCCGCCGGCCCCGGCGTTTATGTACATGATGGCGCTTTCTTCGTCATTCTCCTCGGCGAGCATCCGCTCTATTTCGAAGCTGTTAAGCTCGCCGTCGAGCGTCTCGACCCGGCGCTCCAGCTCGCCTATGTCTCCGGGGTCGCCTGTCTCCTTTGCAAAGTCGCTCAGGATAAGGATCTCCTCCAGCTCCGTTTCCTTGGCCTCCCATCGCTGCACCTCGTCCTGCAGCCTGGCCCTTTCCCGGAGCAGCTTCTGCGCCTTGTCCTGATCTTCCCAAAAGTCTTTTTGCGCGAGGGTTTGATCGTACTCGCTGATGCGCGCTTTAAGGACAGGCGCGTCAAAGATAACCTCTGAGCGCCTGCATGCGGTCGATAAGCGTATCCGTTCTCGCTTTTATGTCATCTATCATGATTGCACCATCATCGAAGATTTTGATCTCTCGCGCATTCCCGCTATTCCTCGGCTTTGGTCAGGTCCTCGAACTTGATGTCGAGACCCAGGACCGCCACTATCTCTCCGGTCTCGTCATGTATAGGTCCCGAGACGGTAATACAGAGTGCCCCGGTGATCCTCGACGAGTAGAGGTCCGTCACCGATGTCTTGCCGGTCGAGAGCGGCCGCGTGAACCAATCCCTGTCCGAGAAGTCTTCGTGCAGGTCTATTTTCGCGTACTTTGCCCTGTCGACCGCCTGGGTAATGTTTTTGGTGACCTTCACGCCTTCCGCGTTGACCACGTAGGCGAACTGTATGTATGGGTACTCGGCCACGAGTACCTTGAGCATTTCTTCCTGCCGCTCGGGCGCCATGCTTTTTATATCTTCTTCCTCGATATAGCGCTCGATCAGGTGGGCAGCCATATCGTGGGCCCTCTTCTTCAGCATATCGAATTCGGAGGGGAAGGCTTCCGGGATGTACCGCCTGACTACATGCTCCATCTCGTCGTCCGACATGGCGGTGACCCTGCCTTCCTCGTACTGCTTCAGTATGCGTTTGTTGATCCTTGCAACGCCAGGATGACTTTTCTCGATCGCGTCCTTTCCGATCAGGGCAAAGTGGGAATTGATCCAGTGGGCTATGCCCGCAAGGCCCGATTTGTCGGTGAGGTTTATCGTTATCGGCCTGTTGAGTATTCTCTTTGTGTCAAAGGCGGAGTATATCTCCTCGTTCTTTGCGAGCCCGTCGATATGGACGCCGGCGGATGTCGCATTGAAATCCGAGCCGACAAACGGTTGATTTCTGGGTATATGGAGACCGATCTCCTTCTCGAAATAGTTCTTCATCTCCGTAATTACCTTGGTATCGATCCCGTTGTCATCGCCAATAAGCGAAATATACTCCATAATGAGCGCCTCGATGGGGGTGTTCCCCGTTCTTTCCCCCATGCCCAGAAGGGCCCCGTTCACGAACGTGCACCCGTAGAGCCAGGCGCTCACCGCGCTGACGACTCCCCTGTAGAAATCGTTGTGCCCGTGCCATTCCAGNNNNCGCAAAACCCGTAAATATCGGCCCTGGTGACGTCCTCGAAATGACACCGCGGCACGATGCCGGCATCGAGGGCCGCCTCGACGACTTTCAAGTACTCCTTGAACATCTGGGCCCTCGTTTTCTTGAACTTGTAGAATATGTGATAATCGGAAATGCTCGTGAGCATACCCGTCTCTTTCAGGCCGAACTCCT
>PLSJ01000378.1 GCA_003165115.1 Syntrophaceae bacterium
AGAGGCCCACGGCCGAGGGGCCGGTCACGTGGGAATCGCTCGACTACGTGTGGCCGAGGCACCCTGACGCGATAACGGTCGCCACGCATTACCACAACCGCGCGGACTACAACGCGATAAAGAAGGCCGGGGTGGACGCGGTCATCAACGCCGTGCTCTGCTGCGGGTCGAACACCGCAAGGAGCGCGGAGGACCACGCGAAGCTCGAACGGCTCGGCATACCGACGATAACCGTGATCGCTGACCCCGTCGTCAGCGCATTCGAGACGCGCACGTGGGCATACGGCGTCCCCCAGGCGCCCAAGATCGTCATCGACCGTGGATTCACCTGGGAGAGCCCCATCGGCTGCGCCCGCCTGGCTGAGATGATCATGCCCGACGTCATCAAGGGGCTTACCGGACAGATACCCGTCACCATGATACCGGAGGTCAAGGATTATTTGACGCCCCAGCCGAAGGTGGTAAAGTTCGAGGGTAAGGACGCATACAGGCAGTTCGACGAGTTCTTCCGCAAGCATTTCTGGAGCGCGGGCCTTCCCCTGGTCCCGCCGACGAAGGAGCGCGTGGACGAGCTCGTGAAGGCGACGAAGCGTGACCCGAACGAGGTGGTGGCCGTTATCGACCTGCTTCGCGGCAAAGCGACGATAGAGAAGATCGCGACGAACGCGGCGATGGCCGGGATGAAGCCGCAGGAGATGCCCGTTCTCCTGGCCGTCATCAAGGCGCTGGAAGACCCGTATGAAAAGATAGAGAACGGGATGGGCTACGCGGGCGAGGATTTCATCAACCTGGCGGGCCTTATGGGCACGGCGAACCCCGGCGAGGTCCACGTAGTCGTGGCCGGACCCATCGTGAAGAATCTGGGCCTCGGCTCGACGAGGGGGCCGTGGGGTCCTCATCCGGAGACGCCGAACAACCGGATAGGATACGCCTTGCGGCTCTGTCTCCAGAACATCGGCGGAAACACGTACTTCTTCAACGAGTCGAAGGCACAGGCGGACGGCGGCTCCATGACGCAGTTTTTCAGGGCGGAGATGCCGGCGGAGGAGATGAACCCCGGCCTGCTCGCGCCGTATAAGAACCCCTGGACGCCGCTGCAGGTGACGCTCGGCTACAAGGCGGAAGACAGCGTGGTCTTCGTGCATGACGGCCAGTGGACGGTACACGCGGGCGGCATGAACCCGCTGAACAACACACGCGCCAAGGACCAACTGGAGCAGGAGATCATCCCCGATGTCAAGCCGCTGCTCACGGCATACAGGGAGAGGGGCGGCGTGCTCTTCCTGAGCCCCACCCAGGTTCAGCAGTTCGTCGAGGCTGGCTACACGAAGGAATTCGTCTCTCACATCATCCTTTACAACACGAAGTTCGACCAGAAACAGATGTATGGCAAGCCCCGGAAGGCGCCAGGCGACTTCTTTATAGTGGTCGGAGGAGGTCCCGGCGGCCAGAACGCCTTTACCCCGATGGGCCACGGCCATTGGAACGCGGAGAAGATCGAGTAGGCATAAGGCATGCCGAGGGCGGGTGGGCCGTGGCGGAAACGACCGCTGCGGCGCGCCCGCCCGGATGCGGACCTATTTATCGCAAACAGACAGGAGGCAATGATAATGTCAAAAGGAAAGAGGCTCACGGTCATGCTCCTTGCGGGGTTGATCCTTGCGGGCGCGGCTTGCGTTTATGCGTCATCCGACGATGTTCCGAGGATCGGCGGGAAGGAGCTGAAAGGCATGATGGACGCCGGGACCCCCGTGACCATCCTCGACAACCGGCCGAAGGCCGATTTCAACCGTGGCAGGATCAAGGACGCGGTCTCACTGCCCTGGGCGATCGACGTCGCCGCCGAGGCGAAGAAGGTCGTCCCGGCCGACAAGCCCATCGTCACCTATTGCGCCTGCGGCGCTGGCGAGTCTGACAGCGCGGACGTGGCCTCGCAGCTTATCGCCGTAGGGTTCAAAGACGTGCGGACACTCTCCGACGGCTGGGATGCGTGGGTGGCGGCCGGCTACCCTGTCGAAAAAGGGAAGAAATGAGGGCCGACATTTGGCCGCAACCTCGGGGATGAAACTGATCCCCTTCCTTATACCCCTGCTCTCGAACCCGATGGCGTTCGCCTTCTTGACCTCGTTGCAGTACCGGACACAGAGGCCGCAGTGGATGCAGAAGGAAGGCTCCTTCTCGCAGTCGGGTTGCCCAAACCCACTTAAGGAGAATCAAGAATGAAGAATAACAGGTGGCTGCCCCTTTTAGCAGTGGTCGTCTCTTGCTTGGGGGTTTTCGCGGGCCTGCCGGCCGCCGAGGCACAACAAAAGGCAGGTGCGCGGGGGACCGAAATATCTACGAACGAGGTGAAGCAGATTCTCTTTGAGGGAAATATCCCCGTTATCGATGTACGGCCGGAAAAGGAATACGCCGTTTCCCATATACCCGGCAGCACAAATATCTTCGAAACGGAAGTGGACCGTATGAACAGACTCTGCGCAAGCGAGGCCGGCGGCGTTGTTCTGTATTGCAACGGACCGTACTGCCACAAGACCCTTCGCGTCGCCGAAAGCCTCTACGGGAAGGGCTGCACGAATATCAAGAAGTACCAGGATGGTCTGCCGGTGTGGCGTGCCCTGGGTAATACGGCCGAAAGCACAATCTCAGGGTTCAAGCGGATCTATCTTCTGGATAAAACCGCAGTCCTCATAGACGCAAGGAGCAAGGAGGAATTCGCGGCCGGTTCTGTGCCGGGGGCGATCAATCTCAGGGCCGACGAGATAGAAGCGGCCAACAACGACGGCCGGTTGCCTTACACGGACCATGGGACCCGCGTGATCGTTTTCGGCGCAGACGCCGGCCAGGCCCGGCAACTGGCCGAGGCGCTATCCCATAGGGCGTATTGGAACAGCAGCTACCTCGCAGCAACCTACGACGAATTGAAGAAGGCTGGCCTGTGGTAACGGAGCCTGCACACAAGGCTGGTATCTCTGAAGCGCCTGCGGATCGGAATTGCCTCCGAGGGGAGAGTATAAGCCGTTCGGAAGAGAAATAAGCGCGGACGGGGGGTATATTCCGCCTCACCGGGAAGGGAGCATCGCAGAGGTCGCCCTGTTCCATACGTCCCGGAAAGGCCGTGCTGATTGTTGTTGCCTGCACCCCGGCTCCTGAAAATAAGATTTAGGACGAAGTATGCTGTCGCGGATCCAAAAAAGATCAGCAACCCGCTCTTTGCCCCGTCAAAAGCTATCCTCGGATATGCGAACCGGCCAGGGCCTATATCCGGCGCCGTGCCAGAACTGAACGGCGCCACGTGGGTAGAGGCTCTTGCGGTCAGGCTCGAAGACACGACTTACTATTAAAAATATAGCCGGCCGTTACGGGACACGGAAGATAAGGAAAGGGGTAGACTATAAGCCGGGTTCTGTTACCTGTAAAGGTCCATGATCATTTCTCTTGTGGGCTCGCCTTACGGTGTGAGCCTCGTGCGGCCTACCTGGGTTAAAGGACGGGCCATCCTCACCGTCTTTCGACGGTCCCCTTTTTGGCCTTGCATCGGATGGGGTTTGCAAAGCCACTCAGTCGCCTGAATGCCGGTGGGCTCTTACCCCGCCNNTTCCTCGGGATTCTATCCCGCGACCATGCGTCTACCCCTTTTTTGCTGCTGCATCTTTCGCAAGCTTGTCCGCGAGCTTGTTTCCTTCTCTCGGTATATATTTTATCGCGACCTGCGCGAGGCTTCGCATCAGGCGGAGTGCTTCTTCGAGGTAGGGTTTCAGCCCCTCATTCTTGATGCGGTATTTCCCAAGGACCTGATACGCGACGAGTTGGGAATCGGTATAGACGTTGATCGGCAGCCCGTCGGGCTCCCCCACCTTGCGGAGCGCCCGGACCAGGG
>PLSJ01000304.1 GCA_003165115.1 Syntrophaceae bacterium
AAAAGTTAGCGGGAACTAGTGCGGGCAAAGCCAAGGGGTCCCAGGTGGCCCCCCTGGCGCTGTGCCCTGTTGCTTCGATACCATAGCATTAAATCCTTTATCATACTAACGGATTAGCACCGTATCACCTGTGGCGCCAAAAAATATTGATTGACACGAATAATTTCAACGTGATAAGTAACTGTGCCCAGGCGGAGTTTCCCTAGTGCTGATTTCGCAGGCAATATCGACACCAGCTAGGAGGTGCCCATGGCATTCATTCGTTCGTCACACCTGTCCCTCTTCTACAGGGTTGGCATGCACGTCTTCATCGGCGTGTTGCTCGCGATCCCCCTCTTCCTCGTTGCTCCCCGCATTGTGCACGCCCTTCAGGCGACGCTCGCGTGGAGCCCCAACCAGGAGACGGACCTTGCGGGCTATAAACTTTATTACGGGAGCCAAAGCCACACCTACACGAACAACATCGACGTGGGCAACGTGACCACTTACACGGCAGCCAGCCTGCCCGACGGGAGCGCCTATTACTTTGCGCTCACCGCATATAATTCGGAAGGTGCCGAGAGCGGCTTTTCTCAGGAAGTTTCCACCGCTTCTTCCTCGGCCACGGCCGCAAGTGCCGGCGGCGCGGCCGGTGCCGCTGCGGACTCCGGCTCGGGAGGCGGAGGGGGCGGGGGCTGTTTTATCGCGACGGCGCTGTACGGCCCGGAATCGCGGGAAGTCTTCATTCTGAGACAATTCAGGGACACGCATCTTCTTACCAACAGGGCGGGAAGTGCGTTCGTGACTCTGTACTATAAGTACTCCCCCCCCATCGCCCGCGTCATGGGACGCTCACTGCCGTTGCGTATCCTCGGCAAAGGGGTGATCGGTCCTCTCGTCTATGCCGTCGGCCATCTGTACCTGCTCCTCTCCCTGTTCTGCGCGGTCGGCGTTTTCGTGATCGGAAGAAAGGTGCGAAAGGTGCGCCCATAGACAATAAGACGTGACGACCTTCCCGAGGGGATCCGGGCCGGCGCGCTCCTAAAGCCTTCGCCCGCTTTAATGCGCCGGCCTTCCCCGCACACAGGCCCCGCTATATTTTCAATAAAATTCCAGTCCATGGTTGACAAAAGTTAGGGACGTTACCAGATTCTTCGTAGGGGTTAAGGGCACCCCGGAAAGAACAGATACACGACGGGTTTTTCCGCGGCGCCCTTCATTTATCGTTCGTCCTGCCGGTTCGTAAACTTCCCCGTGACAATGAACGTCTCTCATTTTAGTTCCTCCCCGTAAAAAGGGTGAGAGGGCAAAAGGCGGTAGCATATACCTTTGCGGCATTGCTGCCCTGTTTCGACGCCACGTACAGAACAAGAATGTTTCGCAAGTCTTTCACCAACGGGAGCTAATCGTGGCCACTTTATCCTATCCCCAGATATTTCCCAAGTTTCTCAATGATCTAAGGCGAACCGCCATCATGGGTTCCGACGTCGCGGTGATATGCGCCTCGTACTGCGCCGCTTTCGCCATCCGGTTCGACATGGGCATCCCTCCCGAGTTCCTGGGTGTTGTCGTTCGCACCCTGCCGCTCGTCATACTGGTCCGATTCGCAACGTTCTGGTACTTCGGACTGTATCGGGGGCTGTGGAGGTTCGCGAGCGTCATAGAGGTCTTCCAGATCATCAAATCGGTCCTGGTAAGCTCGGTGCTCCTCATCCTCATCTTCTATTTCATGAACCGGTTCGACGGATATCCCAGAAGCATCTTCCTTATCGACGCCCTCTGCCTGCTTGTTCTCGTCAGCGGCTCCAGGTTCGTCGTCCCCCTCCTCAAGGAGATAAAGCGCGTACAGGACCCTGGGGGCAAAAGGATCCTGATCGTCGGCGCGGGCTCCGCGGGCGAATCGATCCTGCAGCAGATGTTCAAGTCGCCCTCCCTCCATTACAAGCCGGTGGGACTCATCGATGACGACCCGAAGAAGATCGGCTCTTCCATTCGCGGCGTCAAGGTGCTCGGGGATTCGTCGAGGATTTGCGAGATAGCGAAACGGCTGCGCGCGGAAGAGATCATTTTCGCCATCCCTTCGGCGACGGGCACCCAGATGAGGCGAATAGTCAACACGTGCAAGGAGAGCGGCATCGCGTACAAGACGCTCCCCAGCATGGCCGATATCATCGACGGGAAGGCAAGCGTCAATTCCCTCCGCGAGGTCGATTTTGTCGACCTGATCGGGCGTCCCCCCGTGAGACTCGACATGAACGGCATCAGGGAATACCTGAGCAGAAAGACGGTGCTCGTCACGGGCTGCGGGGGGTCGATAGGGTCCGAATTGTGCCGGCAGATCGTCAGGTTCGAGCCGCGGGAAATCGTCCTCCTGGACTGCTCGGAGGAAAACCTTTTCAGGATACAGATGCAACTGAAGAACGAGATGCACTTTTCCGCCATCTTCCCCGTCCTTGGAAGGGTACAAAACAGGGCGCTGACCGAAAGCATTTTTCGCAAGTACCTCCCCGAGGTCGTCTTTCATGCGGCCGCGTGCAAGCACGTGCCGATGACGGAGTTCAACCCCTGGGAGGCCGTGTTCAACAACGTGATGGCGAGCCGGGTGCTCACCGAGCTGGCGGTCGAGCACGGAGTCGGGCGCTGTGTGCTCGTGTCCACCGATAAGGCGGTGCAGCCGTCCAACGTCATGGGGGCCACGAAGCGCATCACCGAGATAATGGTGCACTGCCTCGACGACGGACCGGGGTCCCATTTCATGGCCGTCAGGTTCGGCAACGTGGTCGGCTCCTCCGGTTCCGTCATCCCCCTTTTCCGACGCCAGATCGAGTACGGCGGCCCCGTCACGGTAACCGAGCCGGAAGTGACCCGCTACTTCATGACCATCCCCGAAGCCTCGCAGTTGATCCTGCAGGCTGCCGCCCTGGGGAAGGGAGGCGAGATATTCGTCCTCGACATGGGCACGCCGATAAAGATCGCGGACCTCGCGATGGACCTGATACGCCTTTCGGGCAGGGAGCCGGGGAGGGATATAGAGATCGTCTTCACCGGCCTGCGAGAGGGAGAGAAACTCCACGAGAAGCTGATAACGGCGGATGAAAACCTTTTTCCCACCAGCCACGAGAAAATCCTGGTTCTCAAAAACGGGGTTGTCCATAACGGGTTCGGGTCAAGAGCCGATTTCAGGAACTGGTTCAACGGGAAGCTGGACGAATTGATCGTGGCGGCGCGCGTCATGGACGCGCAGGGGATAAAGCGCGTGCTCCAGGAGATAGTGCCGGAGTATACGCCCCAGGAAGTGCAGAGCGTACTGAAGAATTGAGGAAAGAGAGGACACCTTGAGCGTCACTCCGTTTATCACGGCCTTCCTCCTGTCCCTTATGTTGACCCCCCTGGCCATCATATCCGCAAAAAAGATGCGGCTCGTCGATATCCCCGACGGGACGGCCCTGAAGATACACGGCCGCCCGGTGGCGAACGCCGGGGGTCTCGTGCTCGCCCTCTCGTTCCTCCCCGCGGTCCTCACGCGGGGTGATACGGACCCGGGTATCTATGTCGTCGCTCTTGGCGCCCTCGCGGCGGTGCTGCTAGGGCTCGTCGACGACCTCAAGGGCACGAAACCGCTGACCAGGCTTCTCATACAGACGGCCATCGGGGCGGGAATCGCGGGAGGGGGCGTACGGGCCGGCCTGTTGACGTCGGCCTTCCTCGATGCCACGCTCGGCGCGTGCATCGTGATCGGCGCAATGAACGCGGTCAACCTCCTCGACGGGATGGATGGCCTCGCCTCCGGCGTCGCGGCCATCTGCTGCGCGGCCTTCGCCGCCTTTTCTTACGCCAGCGGCGACGTAAAGGTCTTCGTCCTTGCCTCCGCGCTCCTTGCCGCCTTTATCGGCTTCCTGCCCTACAATTTCCACCCGGCGTCGATTTTTCTCGGGAATTCGGGCAGCTCTCTCACCGGGTTCCTCCTCGGCGTGCTGGTAATCCTCGCGCTACGCGGCTCACCGACACCGGGAGGGTGCATCGGGTCTCTGCTCATCGTCGGTCTCCCCGTGGCCGATACCGCTTATGCGGTCGTGAGGAGACTCAGGTCGGGGAGAGGGATAATGGTCGGCGACCGTGACCATTTCTACGACAAATTGCTGCGAAAAGGCTTTTCCCAGACGCAGTCGGCGCTTATCGGCTACAGCGCGGCCGCCTCCTGCGCCGTCCCAGGTCTTGCCATCCTTCTTGCCTTGAGGTGATATCATGCAGACATTCCTGGAGATTCCCCTTTCTGCCCCGGATATTACGGACCGGGAGATAGGGAGCGTCGTGGAGGTCCTCAAAGGCTCACGTTTGAGCCTGGGGCCGAAAGTGATCGAGTTCGAAGCCGAGTTCGCCCGCTACGTCGGGACACGATTCGCCGTCGCGGTGAACAGCGGGACTTCCGCGCTGCACCTCGCGGTAAAGAGCCTCGGGATCGGTGAAGGCGACGCCGTGGTCACCACCCCTTTCAGCTTCATCGCCTCGGCGAACTGTCTCCTCTTCGAGCGCGCGGTCCCGGCATTTGTCGACATAGACCCCGATACGCTCAATATCGAACCCGCTCGAATCGCCCATTACCTGAAGACCGGATGCCGGAGGGAAAAAGCGACGGGCCTGCCGGTGGATAAAGAAACGGGCAGGAGAATCCGCGCGATATTGCCCGTGCACGTATTCGGGAACCCCTGTGACATGGACGGGATCAGGGAGATCGCCGCCGAGTATCGCCTGAGGATTATCGAGGATGCGTGTGAGGCGATAGGGGCGGAATTCAAAGGCGCGAAGGCCGGCTCTTTCGGCGACGCGGCCGTCTTTGGCTTCTACCCTAACAAGCAGATGACAACCGGGGAGGGAGGCATGGTGGTCACCAACGACGGAAAGGTGGCCGACCTGTGCAGGCGGTTCAGGAACCAGGGCCGCGGCAACGGCAACGGGTGGCTCGAACACGGCTCGGTCGGGTACAATTACCGGTTGAGCGACATAAACAGCGCCCTGGGGCTCGCACAACTGGCGAGGATCGAGGAGATACTTGCGAAAAGGTCCAGGGTGGCCGGTCTTTACACCAAGGCGCTCGGGAGCCTCGCCGCCGTCCCCTCTCTTCAGCCCCATGCAAAGAGGAGCTGGTTCGTCTATGTCGTCTCTCTTCCGAAGGGATACACGGGCGGACAACGGGACAGGCTGCTTACCCGGTTGACGGCAAAGCATGTCGGCTGCAACAATTACTTCCCGCCGATCCACCTACAGCCTTTCTACCGGAGCACCTTCGGCTACAAGGAGGGCGATTTCCCGGTTACGGAAGAACTCTCGCAAAGGACCGTGGCCCTGCCCTTTCATAACAACCTTCGGGAAGAAGAGATCTCTTACGTCGCGCGGACTTTGAAGGCCCTTGTTACCCAGGCGGACCCGGGGGAATTCGACTCCCTGGCCCAAAGCGCTTAAGGCGACCTCATGCACATTTACCGGGGTGGACGGTGAGATGTCGATAACACGCGTCGAAGGCTGGATAAGGACAAGGATGCCGGGGCTTCAGCCACTGTACGACCTCGCCCCGTACCCTGTGAAGAACATCCTGACTACCGCAAGGGGGTACGTGCTGACCCGCATGAGATACAGCCAATTGTTTTGGCGACATCTCCAGGAGCTGCTCGAAAGGGAGAAGGAGCCGGCCGGGGCGATCGAAGAGTATCAGAATGAGTCCTTACGCCGCCTTGTGTCACACGTCTATGACCACGTCCCTTTTTACAGGCGCTCTTTCGCATCGCTTCGCCTCTTGCCCTCCGACATACGCACGGTCCGGGACCTCCCCCTCCTCCCCGTCCTCACGAGGGAAACCGTCAGGAGTTGCTGGAAGGAATTCATCTCGGACGATGCCGGGCGTGGAACGGTTAGGGTGTTCACCAGCGGGACGACCGGCGCCGGCCTTCCCGTCGTCTACGACGGCGACGCGTACATCAAAAATTGGGCCTTCAGGGCGAGGCAAAAAGTCTGGGCCGGAATACACCCGAGGGAGTGGAGGATCAGCCTGCTCGGAAGCAGGGTCGCGCCGCTCGACCGGACGCGTCCCCCTTTCTGGACCTACAACTATCTCGAAAGACAAATCCTCCTCAGCATCTTTCATATTTCCTCCGACTACCGGCAGCACTACGTGGATTTCCTCGCGTCCCATCCGAACCTGTTCATGGAAGGGTTTCCGAGCGTTCTGGCGATCCTCGGCGGCTTTGTCGGGGAAGCGGGAGGGCACGTCGCGATGAGGGCGGTCTTCACGGACGGCGAGCCTCTCCAGGCTGAGGCGCGACGGAAGATAACTTCGGCCTTCTCATGCCCTGTCTATGATTCTTACGGCATGACCGAATGGGTCGGACTGATCCAGGAGTGCGAAAAGGGAAGACACCATTTTATCAGCGATTACGGGCTGCTGGAAGTACTCGACGACCAGGGGGACCCAGTGCCGGCCGGTGAGGAGGGTTATCTCGTCTGGACGGGTTTTACGAACATGACGATGCCCCTGATCCGCTACCGCATCGGCGACAAGGGCATGTGGGAGAAAGACCAGGCCTGCCCCTGCGGGAGACCCTTCCCCCTCGTCCATCCCACCATTACGCGGGATAGCGATTACCTGATCGCGCCGGACGGAAGGATCCTTTCGCCCCGCGCGATAAACCAGTTGCTCAAGGACAGGACTTCTTTCAGGTCCTGCCAATTCGTCCAGCGGGCGAGGGACACGGTCGAAATCCGGGTGGTGCCCGGAGACGGGGACGCGGCCAAAGACGCGAAATCGGTGAAAGAAGCGCTCGAAAGGATGCTCGGTCGAACCGTGGCCGTTGAGGTCGTGTTCGGAGACAAGCCGCTTCAGCGCAAAAACGGCAAGATCCCGTTGATCTTCTCCTCGATCCAGACCGGCCGGGGAGAAGAAACGACTTCCGTCACTACCCCTGCGTCGAGCGCGGGGCAGACGATAAACGGCGAAGGGAATTCCATCGGATCGGGAGGAGGGGTCACATGCAACAACCGCGGCTGATCATCAATGCCGATGGCTTCGGCTTCACCCCCGGTATTAACCGGGCTATCCGCCTCGTCGCCGGTGCGGGCACGATTTCGAGTATAAGCGTCACGCCGAATTTTCCCGCATCCGCCGAGCTTTCGGACTTTCATCGCCACTTCCCCCGTATCTCGGTCGGCGTCCACCTCAATCCGGTGGTCGGCCGCCCCGTGTCGGCGTGCGGCTCCGTCCCCAGCCTCGTGGACCGGGACGGCTTCTTCTGGTACAAGGAGTTTCCGCGCCGGTTGTTCCGCGGCCTCATCGACGAAAAAGAGCTTTTCGCGGAGCTGACGGCGCAGATCGATGCCGTCCTTTCGATGGGCGTCCCGGTGACGCATCTCGACAGCCACCAGAACCTCCATCTCCTCCCGCGATTCTTTTCGCTCTTTCTCGACCTGGCGCTGGAGAAAAATATCAGGCGGATGAGATGCCACCGCCATCACGTCTGCGTGAAAACCTGGCAGGATGGGGAAAGCACGCTGGGGTTTTACGCCGCCCGGCCGCGGACGGGCGCCGTGCATCTCTATGCCCGGTTTCTCATGGGTCTCGCGACAAAGAGGGGGATGAAGATGGCGGACAGGCTCCTCTCTCCTCCGTCGGCGGGACGCGGCAAGGACCATCTCGACTTCTGGCGGACCGCCTTCTCTCATCTGCCCGGCGGTACCAGCGAGGTTTACTGCCACCCCGGTTTCGTGGATGACACGCTGAAACGGTGGGCGAGGTACGTCTATCCGAGGCAGGCAGAGACCGATCTGCTGCTGTCGGGTGAATTCGCGGCGCTGCTGAAGCGGAGCAACGCAGCCCTGATAGGCTTCCATGACCTCTAGCCCCCTCGCAGGAGTCACGGTCCTCCTGATGACCAGCAGCCACGAGGCTACCGATCACAGGATACGCGACAAGGAAGGCACGAGCCTCGCGAAGGCCGGGGCGTCGGTGACGATCCTGGGCGCCAACTCGTATGGCGCTTCCGACAACGGGATAAGGATCATCAGGGCGCCAAAGGCGACCGCCCGCCTGGACCGCTTCATCAGGCAGCCCTGGCGCTGCGGGTCTCTCGCCTCTTCCGTGCGCGCGGACGTGATCCATCTCCACGACCCCGAGCTGCTCCAGATCGTTCCATGGCTGAGGCTCCGCCACCGCGGCGCGAAGATCATCTACGACGTGCACGAGGATTTTCCCGAACTGGTCCGTATACGCGATTACCTGCCCGGTTTTTGCCATACCCTTATGCCGCGCGGGGTCGATCTTATCGAGAAGGGCCTGGCGAGGTGGGTCGACGCCGTCATTGCCGTGACTCCCCCACTCGCGCGCCGCTTCAGGAATACGTGTCGTGAAGCCCTCTACAATTTCCCGCCCCGGCGGTTTTACGGGCGTGCCCAGGAGGTCTCCAGGGCGCCGTCGATGCGGGACTACGACCTGGTCCATCTCGGGACCCTGTCCGTCGCGCGCGCGAATTTTCTTGCGGAAACGCTCTCGATCATTCACCGGAAAAGGCCCTCTTTCACGGCCCTGATCACGGGCGCCCACGGCCACATAGTCCGGCAGCTTCAGGACCTTCAGCCTCCCGGCTGTACGATAGAGGGGGTCATCCCCTACGACCAGGTGCCCCTGAAGCTTGGGAACGCGCGGATAGGTCTCGACGTGCACCCCTTCCCCACGGCCAACCTTAGAATGGCCCTGCCGGTCAAAGTCTTCGAATACATGGCCTCAGGCTGCGCCGTGGTGACGTCGGCGATGCCCGTGTTGACGGAGCTTCTCGACGAAGACGCGCGCCTCGCGGGGGACATGAGTGTCATAAACGGGGGAGAGCCGGGCCAATACGCGGCTTCCGTGCTCGACATGCTCGATCGCGTCGACCGGGGAGAGGAGATGGGGGAGAGGCTGAGGATTGCCGCCAGCGAGCGTTACGTATGGGAGAGGGAGGCGGAAAAAATGATCGACCTGTACCGGAGGCTGGTCAATTGTTGGGGCTAGCGTCGCCCCCTCCACGGGCAAAGTCCGCGGAGCCACCCCCTCATGAAAAAGAAGTACCGAAAGCAAGAGAAGAGATCCTCGATGACTCCGGCGCCATCGACAACGCCTTCCCTCATGCAAAGGAAGGAGCGGAAGCAAGAGAAGAGGGGCACATGGTGAAGCCACAACTGATCATCAACGCGGACGGATACGGCCTGACGGCGGGGACAAACAGGGCGATAGAAGAGTGTATCCGCTTCGGGACGGTGAGGAGCGTGAGCGTGAACGTCAATTTTCCCGAGGCGGAAGAGACGTCGCCGCTTATTCGGCGATACCCATGGCTCAGCGTGGGGTGTCACCTCAATCCCGTCGTCGGGAGGCCCGTTCTCCCGGAGGACAGGGTGCGGAGCCTGCTTGGCCCGGACGGGGAATTCTGGTACAGGCAGTTCGACCGGAAATTCATCCTGGGCCATATCGACCTCGGGGAATTGAGGGCGGAGCTTTTCGCGCAGGTGGAGAGGTGCAGGGAGCTATCGGGCGAAAATTTTACCCACGTGGACTGCCATATGGCAAAACATCGGCTTCCCCGTTTCTATCCTTTATTTCTCGATGCATCCCGTTTCAGCCGCGTGCATCGCGTGAGGACCCACAAGTACCTCGTGGTCAGCGGCGAGCGCGGCCGGCTGGGCAGCGCCGTCCGGTATTATTTACGCCATCCCTACCGGCTGGGCGTACAGGCGTGGAACATGTGGCTCCGCGAGAAGGCGCGGCACGCGGGGCTCTCCATGCCGGACCGGAGGGTGGCTGTCGCCCCTTCGCGCGGGTGCGTCTCGATTTCCCTGGCCGCCTGGACGAACCTGCTCAGGCGCCTCCCTTCCGGGTTAAGCGAGTTCGTCGTGCATCCGGGTTACGGAGACGCGCACTTGCGGCGCGTGTCGGGATACGTGGGCGAAAGAGACTCGGAAAGAGAGATCCTTTTGTCGGTGGCCTTTAAGAATATCCTCGATTCGACCGTCCGGCTCTCGTCTTACCATGACATCCCATTAAAGGAACAAGGGGGGAAACCGTGGCTACAATGATCAAGGACATGACGGATGCAAAAAGCGTAAGGAATATATTCGCCGGTCCCTTTCACCACCCTTTCGCGATACCGGCCCTCGCCATCTGTCTCCTGGTCCTCCTGATGCAGGTTCTCGCGGGCTCGGGGCTCGATCCCTACGTGCTTCTCCTCTTCCCAATCGGGCTCGTCTGCACGTATTTCCTCCTCAAATTCCCGGAGGTAACCCTCGGGCTCTTCCTCGTCGCGGGCGGCGTGAAAGCCTATCCGAGCCTCGTTTCCCTCAACATGCCTGACCTGACCCTCGTCTGCGCCGGCCTTGTCGCGCTCTCATGTCTTCTCGACGTCGTCGCGAGAAGGGACCGCTTTTCCGTGCCCGCCGCCTTCGTGCTCTACCTTCCGATGGCGCTGATGATTCCCATCAGCCTCATTTACACGGTCGATTTCGCCGAGGGTCTCGACAAGACCGCCCGATTTTTCCTGCTCGGCGGTCTCGCCATTTTCGCGCCTTTCATCGCCCTGAACTCACGGGCCAGGTTTCACCGGTTCTTCTATGTATTGCTGATAATCGGCCTTTTCGAGGTCATCAGCGCGATGACCG
>PLSJ01000149.1 GCA_003165115.1 Syntrophaceae bacterium
AAGCGTTGTTCATTGGGACCTCCTTACTTTCCATATTTGTGCGTAAATGTATCAGGGCAGCCGCAACGGCTGCGCCTTTCGCATCGACCTACCGCGTCATCAGGGCCGCGCCGAGGGCTGCCGTAATCTGCGGTTCGGTGGGGGTGAATATCTCGTGCCCCATCTCCGCCTCCAGGGCCCTGACCAGCCCTATGTCTCTCGCGCCGCCACCTGTGACCACGCAATCGGGGACAAGACCGACGCGGGTAACGAGGTTGGCGATCTTCGACGCCATGGCCTTATGTATCCCTGCCAGGATATCCGCGCGCGACGCCCCTTCCGCGATCCGCGACACCGCCTCCGATTCGGCGAAGACCGCGCACCCGGTCGTGAATTCGACGGGCGACTTCGACCCGAGGGAAACTTCGCCGATCTGTTCCATATCCATGTGGAGGATGCGGCTGATCACCTGCAGGAACCTCCCGCTCCCTCCGGCGCATTTCTCGTTCATGACAAAGCCGGTGATCCTCCCCGCGCCGTCGACGCGGATCGCCTTGCTGAACTGCGCGCCTATATCGACGACGGTCCTCGCCAAAGGGAACAAATGATGCACGCCCGCCGCGTGACAGGCGATGTCGGTCGCCGTGTCGTCGGCAAAATCGACCGCGCCGGAACCGTAGCCGGTAGCCCTGGTAAAGGCGACGTCGGCCATCGAGAGGCGGGCATTCGCGAGGGCGGCTTCCGCGACCTTTTTTGCCGTCTCCCTGTAGCTGCCCCCCGAGGGTATGACGGCGGACGTCAGGACGTTCCCGCCTTCGCAGACCACGGCCTTCGAAAAACCGGAACCTATATCGATTCCGAGGACATACCTCATGCGCACTCCCGTCTCACGAGAAGAATGTGGCCTCCTTCAGGTCCCGGCCGCACCGAAGCGGCGTTTCTCCGCTTTCCAGCGCCTTCAGGTATGCCTCTTTCCCCACGAGCGCCGCGCCTATGGCCCCCGTAAGAAGGGGCTCGGGCGGGACCAGCACGGGAAAGCTGAATTTTGCGGCCAGTGCCCTTACCAGGCCGACGTTTTTGGCGCCGCCCCCGGTTACGGCCACGTCCGGCTCTATCTTGAGCTTGCTCACGAGCGCAAAGATGCGTGTGGCAATGGCTTCATGGATCCCGGCGATCAGGTTCGGCACCGTTTCACCGTCCGCGAGCCGGCTGGTCACCTCGTGCTCCGCAAAAACCGTGCACGTGTTGCTGATCTCGGCGGGCCTTTCCGCGGAGAGGGAAAGCTCCCCGAGCCTGGCGAGGGGGACCCCGAGGACGTCGGCCATCACCTCGAGGAACCGGCCGGTGCCCGCGGCGCACTTATCGTTCATTACGAAGCCGGTGACCTTGCCGCCTGCGATCTTGATGCCCTTGCTATCCTGGCCTCCCACGTCGACCACCGTCCGCACCGTGGGCAACAGGTGATGGATCCCTTTCGCGTGGCATGTGATCTCCGTCACCTGCTTATCCGCGAAGGGCACGTTTATCCTCCCGTACCCGGTAGCCACGACAAAGGCCAGGTCTTCGAAGACGAGGCCGGCCCGGTCCAGGGCGTCTTCCATCACGCGGTAGGCCAGCCTGCGATGCTCCGCGCCCGTGGGGCCGATTATCGACGACACCATGGCGGTCTCGTCCATGACGGCCACTTTCGTCATGGTAGAGCCGATATCGATACCCGCGAAATAGTGCATCCTCTCCCTCATTCGTTTAGGACGTAAACAATTCTGCCCACAGAACGAAGTTCTGCATTACTATAGAGAGAACTTACCCAATTGGCGACGCCCTGTCAACAAAAATCTAAGGAATAATCTAAGGAATAATGTATACAAGGGTCCCGTGCTTTAAAGGAACGTGCGGCGCGACACCGACGCCTTTTCCGGACAAGGAACACCCCCCTCTTTCCTGAAAAGGGTCGACCGCCGGAAACGACGCAGCCCCTTTCGGACGATTTTCACTGACATAAGCGACAGTTACACCGGATATCCTGAGTATATGATAGGTCCCCTGCCGTCCGCGCCACCGAGTCGTCGCAGGAATATCTATAATTTCGCCTGCTTCCATGCGTGGCACGATTCCTGCTAGACGTCCTCCCATGTATGCAATGTCACAAAGGTAAGGAGTCATCCATGAAGCAGCTAGGCGTCGCAATCTCAAAGGAAAAAGACCGGGAATTCCGGATATGTTTCAGCGAAAACGACGTGCGGCGCGCGTGTCACATGATGGTATGCGGCCACTACACCGAGTCGTGCATGAGACTGATGGAAGAAAGCGGGGTGACGTGCGAACTCTGTTATGCCGTCCTCACCGCTTTGGGAAAATACCCGTCCCGGATAGAATCCAACTGACCGTGGGGCCTCTGCGCCACGTGCGCCGGTCGTGACCATGCCCCGGACGGCGAGTCAAAACCCAACGGGGAAGCCGATGCAGCCCCGTTCTTTCGGGGCTGCATTTTTACCCAACCACGCGCATGACTTTACCGCGGCCGAACGGAATGCCCAGCTTCCGCATGCGGTGCCGCAGGGTCGCCGGGTTGATTCCGAGGATCTCGGCGGCGCCGTTTTTCCCCTCTATTTTACCGTTGGCTATCTTCATCACCTGCCTGATATGCTGGGCCTCCATCTCTTCGAGCTTGAACGGCCCGCTCGGCGTCTCCACCACCTGCCGGAGAGGCCCGGTAATATCGTCGAAGGTGAGGACCTTGCCGTTCGACTGGATCAGGGCCCGCTCCACCACGTTTGCCACCTCCCTCACGTTCCCCGGCCAGTCATATCTGAGGAGCCGGTCAATGGCGCCCGGGGCCACGGTGGGGGTAATGCGCATGCCCATCTCGTGCACCTTCCTCTCCATGAAATGACTGATGAGGGCCGGGATATCCGCCCTGCGCTCCCTGAGCGGCGGAATCCTGATGGGGAAGACGCTGAGCCGATAGTAAAGGTCCGCCCTGAAGACCCCTTCCGCGACCAACTCCTCGAGGTCCCTGTGCGTCGCGGATATAACCCTTATGTCGACCTTGATTGCCTGAGAGCCGCCTACCCTCTCGATTTCCTTCTCCTGCAGGACCCGGAGCAGCCTGACCTGTGCCTGGGCGGGCAGCTCGCCCACCTCGTCCAGAAAGATCGTCCCCTTGTCCGCCCGCTCGAAGCGCCCCTTCCGCTGTGTCACCGCGCCGGTAAAAGCGCCCTTTTCATGACCGAAAAGCTCGCTGTCCAGCAGTGTTTCCGGGATTGCCCCGCAATTGACGGCGACGAGCGGTCCGTTGTGACGCGGCGAGAGATTATGGACGGCATGGGCGATCAGCTCCTTGCCCGTCCCCGTTTCNNTCCTTGCCCGTCCCCGTCTCGCCGACCAACAGCACAGGGCTGGGCAGGGGACCCACTTTCCACACCTGTTCCATGACCTCTCTCAAGCCGAAGCTGGAGCCGACTATCTCTTCCTTCCAGTCTTTTTGCAGCTCGTCCCGCAGATAACTGTTCTCATCCGCCAGCATGTCCCTCAGCTTCAAAAGCTCGACGTACCTCCGGCTGTTGGCGAGGGCGATAGCCGCGGGCTCGTTGACGAGGGACCAGAGCCGGCCGTGCCGCTCATCGTACCGGCCCTCTCCCGCAGCCCGCACGATGAGCGAGCCGATGAAGCCCTGCCGGATAATGAGCCGCCCCACGATCAGAGAGGAATTCGGCCATTTGAACTGGGACGCTACCCGCTCCATTATAGGGTCCTCCCAGACGTTGCTGCACACCCTTACCCGTGGATAGTGCTCCACGTCCTCAAGCTCCCTCCTCAGGTGCGGAGGCATCACCACCTTGTCGGAACGGCGCGCGTCGCTCCCCTTCTCGTCGGCCGTTGCGACCACTTCCAGGACACCCAGGGACCCATTATAGATGGTAAGTATCAGCTCGTCGGCCGGCATCGCGCCTTTAACGTAAGTCAGGCACTCCCTGAGCGCTTCCCCGAGGTCAAGGCTGCCGCAGATGCGTAAGGTAAATTCACGAAAAAAATCATCACTTTCCATGTTGCTTCTCCCCAACCCCTTCCTGATGTAACTGCCAAATATGGTACTTTACACTATTTCTTACATATATTACAGTTGTTTCTGTTGTAACGGATAGAATATCGCATAAGAGACTTCAATGCCATCCCCTGCGAGAAGGGGCGAAGTTCGCATGGCATGCGTTATGCTTGCCTTCCCCCAACGCCCCGGCCGGCCCCGCACAGGCGGACCTCAAAGGGGGCGGTGACCGGCTTTTTCTGATTTTTGTTGACAAAGCCGTCGCTTCGCGCGTATCTTTCATAGAGAACTGCATTCTGTGGGCAAAACAATAATTAG
>PLSJ01000317.1 GCA_003165115.1 Syntrophaceae bacterium
CTGACGGGCAAGTTCGGATAGGAGGTTATGAGCGGGGAGGCTCCGGCAGCTCTGCTGACGGAGGGGGTGCTGAACCCCAGTAATTGCCAAAAGGACGGAGCAATACCTGACGGGCAAGTTCGGATAGGAGGCTGCACATGTTCGACGAGCCGATGGTTGATCTTAAGCGCGAGCTGGCGGAGTATGCGAGCTTCGTGGAGCATATGATCGAGAAAAGCATCCAGGGTCTGCTCAGGAACAACAGGCAGATGCTCCTGGAGGTCGTGGAGAAAGACGAGCCGAAGGCCAATGCCTGCGAGAACATGCTCGATGAGCTGTGCCTCAATATGATCGCCAAGTACCAGCCGAGGGCACGCGACCTGCGTACGATACTGATGGCCCTGGGGATGAACAAAGACCTGGAGAGAATGGCCGATCACGCGGTCAACCTCGCGGAAGACGCCCTCTACCTGATCGAGAGGCCGCAGGTGAAGCCGCTCATCGACATCCCCCGGATGGCCGAAGAGGCGACGGGCATGGTGCGGGACAGCATCAGCTCCTTCCTCACGGAAGACGCGAAGCTCGCAAAGGCGGTATGCGAGCGGGACAGCATTGTCGACGGGCTCAACGACCAGGTCGTCAGGGAGCTGATCACCTTCATGAGCTCCGACTCCACCACGATCGAGCGTTCCATACATCTCCTTAATATCGCCAGGAACCTGGAGCGCATCGCCGACCTTTCCACCAACGTCGGCGAAGACGTGATATTCATGGTCGAGGGCCGGGTAATAAAACACCACAAGGGAGAAGGCGGACCGGACTGCGAAGGCGGAAAGGCGGACCGGACTGCGTAACGCGGTCAAATCCCGGCTTACTTATCGAGCACCCGCCGTATCGCTTCGGCCACTTCCCTTTTCGCCATGGGCTTCATGATGAACTCCCGGACGCCCTCCGCCCTCGCCCGCTCCGCCGATACCGTCTCGCTGTAGCCGGTGAAGAGGATGACCGGAAGGTCGCCCCTGATCTCCAGTAGCCTTTTGGCAAGGGCGATACCAGTCAGGTCGGGCATGGTCTGGTCGGTGATGACGAGGTCGAAGCGGTGGGGTCCGGCGAGGAACACCTCCAGCGCCTCGGAGCCGTTTCGGGCCGTGGTGACGGTATAACCGAGGCGCTTGAGCATTTGCGCGGCCATTTCGACGATGAGCGGCTCGTCGTCGACGAGCAGTATGCGTTCGTTGCCGCCGGGGAGCGCACCCTCTTTTTCTTTCTCGTCCCTGGTCTCTATGTCGGCATAGGGGAGAAAGACACTAAAGAGCGACCCTTCGCCCGGTGAGCTCTCCACGGTGATTGCCCCGCCGTGGCTCTTCACTATGCCAAAAACCACGGCCAGCCCCATGCCGGTTCCCTCATCCGGTTGTTTCGTCGTAAAGAAAGGCTCGAAGAGTCTCCGCCGGACTTCTTCCGTCATGCCTGTCCCGGTGTCGCGGACGGTCAACCGGACGTATCGTCCCGGCTCCATCTCCGGGCTGGGCATGGGATCTCCTTCTCTCAGGGTGAGGCCGGAAACGCCGATCGTCAGGGCGCCTCCCTTTTCCCGCATGGCGTACGCGCCGTTTGCGGCGAGGTTCATGACGATTTGCTGGATCTGAGAGGCATCGCCGACGACGGTGTCCGAGCCGGTCTTGACATCGAGCTCCATGCGGACGGTGCTTGGCAACACGCCGCGGAGGAGGCGGAACGTGTCTTTCGCGAGGTCGGTGAGTCTTAAGGGTTTCTTCTCCTGCGCGCTTTTCCTGCTGAACGTCAAAATCTGCCTGACGAGGTCGCGCGCCCGCTTCGATGCCTTGATTATCTGCTCGATGTTCCTCCTGGGGCCGTCGTCCCCCTTCATGTCATCGAGGGCAAGCTCGGCGTTTCCAAGGACCACGGCAAGCATGTTATTGAAATCATGGGCAATGCCCCCGGCAAGGGTGCCGACGGCTTCCATCTTCAGGGACTGTCTCAACTGCTCCTCCAGCCGCGCCCTCTCCTTCTCCGCCCGCTTCGCGGCGGTAATGTCCTGCACGACGGTAATGGCCCCCTCTATCCGCTTCTCGCCGTTAAATATGGGGTTCGCCGACATCCGCCGGTAGAACACCTCTCCGGTCGTCCTGTTGCGGAGGGCTATTTCCAGGCCGGAAAACGGTTCTCCCTGAAATACCCGTCTAAGCTGCTCCATGTGAAGGGGCGTTCCATCGGGAGCGAACATGTCCACCTGGGAGAGGAACGCGGACGACCGACGCTGGAGGAGGGCATCGGGATCTATCCCCACTTCCGCGGCCTGCGCCTTTGCGACGGAGTTGACGAGCACGATGCGGCCGTCGACATGGGTAAACCATACCCCCTCGTTCATGCTGTCGATAAGCGTCATGAGCCTGTCGCGCTCGTGCTCCGCCAGCAGTGTCTGCCGGCGGAGCGCCTCTGTCCGTTCCTGCGCGTGCAACTCGAGCTCGTCTCGGGAGCTCCGCAGCTCCTGCTCCATGCGCTTCCGCTCGGTGATGTCGATGACGATGCCCGCCGTCCTGAGAGGCTTGCCACCGGTATCACGAATCGCCCTGGCTGTTGCAAGCACCCAGATGACCCGCCCGTCCTTCCGGACGTACCGCTTTTCCGCCCTGTATTCGTCCGTTTCCCCGCGCAGCATGCGCTCGAACTTCTCCCGGTCGGCCTCCCGGTCTTCCGGATGGGTAAGGTCCCGCACCGTCTTCGACAGCAGTTCATGCCGGGTGTAGCCGGTCATCTCGCAAAACCGGTCGTTGACCCGTATCAGTCTTCCCGTCCGGGGCTCCGCCTGGCCCATGCCCACCAGGCCAAGCTCAAAAAAGGTCCGGTACTGCTCCTCGCTCTGCCTCAGGGCCTCCTCAATCCGCTTGCGCTCGGTAATGTCCCTTATTGCGCCAAGGAGGTATCGCCTCCGGCCCTGTTCGTCTCTGATCACGACGAAATGATCGGACAGCCATCGGTATCCCCCATGCTTTTTCTCGAACCGGTATTCGACAAACCCCCTTTGGGCCGATGCCGCGTCTTCGATAGACCGCGTGACGACGTTCACGTCGTCGGGATGGATGCGGGCGAGGACCCCGGCAAGCGAAAGGGAAGAAAACTCCGCCGCTGTGAGGCCCGTTATTTCCTCGATGACGGGACTGACGTAATCGTACCGGTCCTTCTCCAGGTCCCTTTTATACGTTGCGTCGGGACATAGCTCGACTATCGACCGGTAGAGGTCCTCCGTGCCCGGCCGGCTCCCTGTACGAAGCGGAGTGCCTTGTCTCCTGATCAGGGAAGACACCTGTCCCTCCTTATAGGTAAATATCAGCAGCGCGACGCCCATCGTCAATGGCCCCGCGCGTCGCCGCCGGCACCTATTCATGGGTAAGACATCCGATAGGGTGAAAGTGAGACGCATTATTTTCAAAACCCGCACGTTTTTTCTTGACACCCTTGTAATGCGCGGTATAACATAACAAAGCAATCTGTTAAAAAGTCAGACCATCCACGAGGATGGGACGGAAAGCCGGGAGTCTGAAATCTTCACTCTATCCGTATCCAGGCAGCCAGTGATGAGGAAATTACTATGAGAAAGGAGGTGAAGGAATAGCACGGTATCGGCGTGGGAAACTGTTATAGACATCGATGCGCCGAATGAAAAAGGTCCCATTGCATTTTTTCGTTTCTTTATATTAAAAGGAGACCCAAGACATGAAAAAGAAGATGTTTTTCCTCCCTGCCCTCCTGATAGTCGCGCTTCTTGCGGGGGCAATCAACGCAAATGCCAACCTTCTCACCTATTCGGACCGTTCCGCGTGGCTGGGCAGTGTTTCCGGCGTGACGACAATAGACTTCAATAGCCTGATTGGCCAGGAATTCGCCTCCCTTTCCGTCGGCCCGGTGACCTTCGATGTGCCCGGAAGTTCAAGATCCGACGCCCTTTGGGTCTCGAATCCCGGTAGTTACACCGGCCTTGGCATTGCCCTCGTGGGGAACTATTCTCCGACCGCGATCCGCGCAACCTTCAGCCCTTCAACGGTCGGCGTAGGCGTCGACGTATATAACCTGACGCAAAATGACAATATTTCCGTGACGGTCACGACGAACACCGGCAATTATAACTGGCTGGTGCCCGTAACGGTGGGTTCTCCTTCCTTCTTCGGCCTGACCGCCGCAGGGGGATATATCAGCGCCATCACTTTTACCCCTTCCGTCTCCTGGGTGGGCATCGACAATTTCTCCTATGCCGGGTCGGCAAGCGTTCCCCTGCCTCCGAGCATGCTCCTCCTGGCTCCCGGCCTCGTCGGCCTCGCGGGCATCAGGAGAAGATTCAAGAAGTAGTCGTTATTCAGCACGCATAGCGGGCAGGGCCGACGCACGGCCCTGCCCTTTCCTTACTGCCGAACATTTAAGCGGCTAACCAAGGCCGGACCCTCGTTGATTCCGCCTGCCCGATATGGTACAACTATCCATGCTGGATCTTGTCCTGCTCCACCCGCCCAGCGTCTACGATTTCCGCAAGGTGTCGGTGTTGCACGGGCCCATAAGCGACGTCATCCCCTCCACGCCGATCTTCGAGATGTACCCTATCGGGTTCGCGAGCCTTTCCGAATACCTGGGGCGCTCCGGCATCAACGTGAGGATCATCAACCTCGCTTACAAGATGCTCAAGAACAAGGGGTACGACGCCGAGAACGAAATCAGGCGCATAAAGGCGAAGGCTTTCGGCATCGACCTCCACTGGATGCCCCATATCCAGGGGGCGATAGCCGTCTCCGAGCTGGTAAAGAAGCACCACCCGGACACACCGGTCATCTTCGGCGGCTTCTCGTCCACCTATTTCCATGAGGAGCTGCTGGAGCGCTACGGGTCGGTCGATTTCGTGGTGCGGGGCGATTCGACGGAGGAGCCCCTCCGGCTGCTCATGGAGGCGATCCGTGGGAACGGGTCGTTCCACGACGTCCCGAACCTTTCGTTCAGGGACAAGGGCACCGTAGTGGTCAATCCCCTGACGTTCGTGCCGGACAACCTCGATTACAGCCGCACCGACTATGGGCATATCATAAGGAAGGTAGCGAGATACAGGGACTTTGCGGGCTACGTGCCGTTCGTTAACTGGCCCAAATATCCCATCACCGCGGTCTTCACGTGCCGGGGCTGCACGTATAACTGCAAGACCTGCGGGGGTTCCCACTTCGCCTTCAAGAACATGACGGGCAGGAAAAGGGCGGCCTTCAAATCACCGGAGCTGCTCGTGAAAGAAGTCAGGGAGGTGGCTTTCCACCTCAAGGGCCCCATCTTTCTTATAGGCGACATCTTCCAGAACGGGCCGGAATACGGCGAAAAGCTGCTGTTCCTCCTGAAGAAAGAGCGGATAAGGAACAGCTTCGTCTTCGAGTTTTTCACACCCCCGGACCCCGCCCACGTGAAGATGATAAGCGATGCCGTGGAGAACTTCAACGTGGAGCTTTCCCCCGAATCTCATGACGAAGTGGTGAGACGCGCCTTCGGGAGGCCTTATTCGAACGAAAGCATGGAGAACCACATCGAGACCCTCCTGCGCTATGGGTGCAAACGGATCGACCTCTTTTTCATGGTCGGGCTGCCTCACCAGGATTATGCGTCGGTCATGAAGACGGCGGACTATTGCGACGGGCTTCTCGGACGGCTCGGAAAATCGGGGGTGACGACGCCTTTCATCTCGCCGCTCGCCCCTTTTGTCGATCCGGGGAGCATGGTGTTCGAGTCGCCCGAAGAGCACGGCTACAGGCTCTTCTTCAGGGACGCCGAGTCGCACAGGAGGGCCATGCAGCAGCCGGGCTGGAAATATTTCCTCAACTACGAGACGCGGTGGATGAGCCGCGATGAGATCGTCGACAGCACCTATCACGGCGCCCTCGCCCTCAACAAGGTGAAGATGGCCCATGGCCTGATTTCGGGCGACGTCTACCGGGAGCTGGAGAAGAAGATAGTCTTTTCCCTCGACACGGTCGGCGCGATCGACCGCATCATGGAGATGGACCCGGCCGACAGGGGACAAAGGATTGCCGACCTGCGCATCGACGTGGAGAAAAACGTGAGCACCATAGGCGAGAAGAAAGAGCTTGAGTGGCCGACGGGGATATTTCGGATGAATTTCTTCAATATTTTCAGGACTCTTACAGGGCGATAACGATGAATAACCTGCTGCGAGCCATACCGAAGGTGGACGATATCCTGAAGGATGAGCGCTGGCGGGCGCTGGCGGGATACCCGGCGGAATGCGCCAAAGACCTTTTGCGCGATGTGCTGAATGAGCTGCGGGCCGCGATAAAGGCGGGCAAGACAACCGAGGCAATGCCGGTGGAGGCCCTTATCGAGGAGACGAAAAGACGGACCGAGCTATGTTTGAGGCCCGCATTGAAGAAGGTCATCAACGGCACGGGCGTCATCATCCACACGAACCTGGGCCGCTCCCCCCTGGCGCGTGCCGCCATCGAACGGCTCCTTGCCGTCGCTTCCGGCTATTCGAACCTCGAATACAGTCTTGCCGAAGGCAGGAGGGGCGACCGCCACGACCATTGTCTCGCCCTCCTTAAAAGGCTGACGGGCACGGAAGCGGCCCTCGTGGTCAACAACAACGCCGCGGCGGTGCTCCTCAGCCTCAACACCCTCGCCGAGGGCAGGGAAGTCATCATCGGCCGGGGGGAGCTGATAGAGGTGGGCGGCTCTTTCCGCATCCCCGAGA
>PLSJ01000081.1 GCA_003165115.1 Syntrophaceae bacterium
GACATCATCGATATCGGTGGCGAATCGACAAGGCCCTTTTCCGAGCCCACCCCGCTTGCCGAGGAGCAGGCGAGGCTGCTCCCGGTGATCGAAGCCATCAGAAAACATTCGGACATCCCTATTTCCGTGGACACCTACAAGGCCGCCGTGGCAAGATCGGCGATCGGGGCGGGGGCGGATATAATAAACGATATCTCTTCCCTGTCCTTCGACCCGGATATGGCCGGCGTTGTGGCGGCCTCCGGCGTGTCGGTGGTGCTGATGCACATGAAGGGGACCCCCAGGGATATGCAGACGAACCCGACGTATGAGGACGTCGTGGGAGAGATCAGGGAATTTCTCATCGAAAGGATCGCCTTTGCGAAGTCGGCCGGCATAGATGAGGAGAATATCGTCATCGATCCCGGCATCGGTTTCGGAAAGCGCCTGAAGGATAACCTGGCCATCATCAGGGAACTGGGCCGGTTGAAGGAGCTTGGGAAACCGCTGCTCATGGGGACGTCGATGAAGTCTTTCATAGGCCGCATCATGGGAACGACGGCACTCGTTGACAGGGTAGAAGGCACGCTCGCGAGTATGGTCATGTCGGTGTGGAACGGTGCGGATATCGTGAGGGTTCACGACGTGGCGAGGACGCGCAGGGTCATCACCTTCATGGAAGCCCTGATGGCGCCCTCCACCCCGGGATAGCCCCATGTTCCACTTCATGCGGTGGCAGGACGTGCTCGACATCCTTATTGTCGCGTTCATCATCTACCGCATCCTTCTTCTGCTCAAGGGGACCAGGGCCCTGGAGCTTGTCCTCGGCCTCATCATAGTCTTTTTTGTCTTCTATGCCGCCAGGAAGCTTGAGCTTTTCACCCTCGGCTGGATCCTCAACAATTTCGTTTCTTCCATCCTGCTCGTAGTCGTGGTGATCTTCCAGAATGAGATCAGGCGGGTCCTTTTCGTGCTGGGCAGGAGCCCTTTCTTCCGAAAGATCACCTACGTGGACGAAACCCTCTTCTACGACGAGCTTGTCAACGCGTGCACGGTCATGNNGGCGGGATCAAGATCGACGCGGACGTCAACGCCGAGCTGATCATAAGCCTGTTTCAGCCCACGTCTCCCCTGCATGATGGCGCCCTCGTCATCAGAGAGGGGAGGATAAGGGCGGCAAGCTGTGTCCTTCCCCTGTCGGCGAGGGACGATATGGACAAGGATTTTGGGACGAGACACCGCGCGGCTATCGGCATTACCGAGGTGGCGGATGCGGTTTCCGTGGTGGTCTCCGAAGAATCGGGTCAGGTCTCTTACGTCTGCGATGGCGCCATCGTCAGGAACGCAAGCCCGGAGGCGATGAAGAAGGCGCTTAAGGAACTGCTTCAGGGTGATAAGGCGGCCGACCGACTTCCCAGGCCGGAGGCCGCGCATTCGTGAGAGGCGGCGCATCGGGCGTGAGGGCGAAAAAGAGACTCATCCGAAAAAGGTTGGCTCGCAATGGTCAAAATAAAGAAATATCTCCTCTACGAGATCAGGCTGAAGGCGCTTGCCCTCGTGCTTGCCCTCATGCTCTGGTTTTCCATGACGTATGTGGGGGAGTCGAAGATGGGTTTCCTGGTCCCCGTCACTTTTGAGAACCTCGGCAGGGGCATCATCATGAGAGAGACCGATACGAGGAATGTCATGATTACCGTGAACGGGCCCCTCTCCGTGCTGAAGAACCTGAAACCCGACGATATAAAGGTTTCCCTCAACCTTTCACGCGCCAGGGAAGGGCGCCAGATCCTTACCATCAGGAAAGGGGACGTGATCGTGCCGAGCGGATTGAAGGTGGAGGACGCGAGGCCCGATTATGTGGTCGTGGAACTGGACAAGATTGTGGATAAACGCCTGCCCGTTGTAGTAAAATTGGACAAGAGATGGGCGAAGACCTATGAAGTGGCTTCCTGGTTCCCCACCTATGCCGAGGTGGAAGGGCCGAGGGAATTGCTGGAAAAAGGGGCCGTCGTAGAGACGCTCCTTGTCAACGGCAATTTCACCCGGCAGCAGGAAATCCTGGAAATTCCTCTCAACGCGACGTCGCTGGAGGCAAGAAGGGTAGACCCCGCTACCGTACGGGTCGTTCTCAGGCGGATAGGGAAATAGTAAAGCTGCCCCGGTTTCAAGGTATGGACGACGTCTCTTAAGGGAGAGATGACATGCGGGAGCTGATGGTCAACATCGATCATGTCGCAACGTTGCGGGAGGCGCGTGGCGTCTCTTACCCCGACCCCGTGTACGCAGCGGGGATTGCGGAGATGGCCGGCGCATCAGGCATAATCGTGCACCTCAGGGAAGACCGGCGGCACATAAAAGACAGGGACGTGAGGCTGCTCAGGGAGGTCGTCAGGACGACGCTGAACCTCGAAATGGCGGCCACGGAGGAGATGGTTGCCATAGCGAGGGAGATCTTGCCCGATATGGTGACGCTGGTGCCGGAAAAGAGGCAGGAGCTGACCACGGAGGGCGGCCTCGATGTGGCCGGCAACAGGGAGAGGATCGCATACGCCGTGGCGGCCTTGAAGGAAAAGGGCATTGCCGTGAGCCTTTTCGTGGACCCGGACGAGGCCCAGGTGAGCGCGGCGCGGTCGGTGATGGCCGATATGATCGAGGTCCACNNGCCGATATGATCGAGATCCACACGGGTCATTACAGCGATGCGCCGGACGGGCGCGCCAGCCGGGAAGAGCTGACAAGGATCATCGCGACGGCGCGGGCGGGGAAGGCGGCGGGCATGGGGGTCAACGCGGGACACGGCCTTCATTACGACAACGTGCGTCCCATCCTACAGATTTCCGAGGTCGACGAGCTGAGCATAGGGCACAGCATTATCGCGCG
>PLSJ01000073.1:0-6169 GCA_003165115.1 Syntrophaceae bacterium
TTGACGAAACTTGAAAAACTTATCGCAGAGAGGGGGAAGCATGAACAGCATTGAAAAGCGAATGAATGCCCTGGAAAGGGCCGTAGGCGTGGGCACAGTGCCAGAGCACAAGAGGCGACAGGTTATCGTTCAGATATATACGGACCATCCGGACGAGAGGCCCATGGAAGCGTTCATCGAGGAGCGCAAGGCCGAATTGCTTGCCCGGTATAGGACCATCGAGGGCGTCACGTTCGACACGGTGAGTATTAACATAGCCGGAAATGGAGAAGGGAAATGAACATCAGAAACAGGCTTGAAAAACTTGAGAAGGCAGCCAGGCCCGATACAGAAATGACCGTCTACATCACGGAGTTTGCCTCCAAGGAGAACGAAGGGACCCGGCAAAGGGTAGAGGCGGATATCGCCCGGCAGAGGGGAGAGGGGAAGACGCACATCGTCGTCAAAGTCCCTTTCGGCTATGAGATGCAGGAAAGCTAAGGTGACACCTCGATGTTCGTGTGTCCCCATGAACATTTGATTGACTTCCCTTGCGGTAGTGGTAGAATGGCGTAAACATCACTGCCCGACCACCATAGTCTTTGCCCCGAAGGGTGGTAGAATATAAATCGCGGAAGCAAGGGCGACCCTTATGGATGAGTTCATCATGTGGAGGGAAAATTAAATGACGACAAAAATGTTATGGATTCCTGCACTTGTTCTTATCCTCGCGGGATGTGTTTCGAGTTCCAAGCCGGNNGAAAAGATACTTATATGATTACTGCCTCTACAGGTAGCCCTGGTTTGATGGGTGCTACGATGACTGAAAATATCATGACGGAGGCAAATGCACATTGTGAATCCATGAATAAGGTTATGGTTCCAAGAAATATGAATCAAGCAGGGGCTTGGCAATCTTCTGTACAGTTTATATACAGTTGCGTTGATAAGAACGATCCTGAAAACCAAAGACCTCTCTGGGGGAAGGCGCCAGATACCAATGTCATTATCGAGAAGCAGATCAAATGAAAGGCGATGAAGATATCCATTTTGATTTCATTGACTTCCCTTCCGGCGATGGTAGAATGGCATAAACATCACTGCCCGGCCGTCGCGTGTTGACTCTCATCGAGGTGAGAAATGTGGGTGCATAGGCTAGCTCTTTTCTTCCTTGGGATAATTGCGGTCGCTTTTTGCTCTTTAGCATTCGCCTGGACGGACTTCAAGTGCGTGAGCGATTGTACCGCCCGCGGCTATCAATACCAGTTGTGCGTTTCGCGATGCTCCTATGGTGAGCAGCCGCAGCCGTGGCAAAATCTTTTACCNNCCGGCGGCGGTTGTCGTGTCGATCTTCTCTGACAGGCTGACCAGATCGGCTTCCTTCTTCGCTAAGGTTTCCGATAGGATCAGCGCGTCCTTTGTGGACCGGGACAGACGGGACAGGGAATAGACGACCAGGGCGTCCCCCTTCCCTACCATGTCCAGGGCGGATTGAAGGCCAGGACGGTTATCAGATCGCTTGCCGGATATGCCTTCGTCCCGGAAGATAACCACTTCGGAAGCGCCGTTCAGATCGGCCCAGGCCCGGACCTTTGCTTCTTGTGCGTCCAGGCTGACCCCATCTTCCACTTGCCCCAGCGTGCTGACCCTTACATATCCGATAGCCTTCATTGTTCCCCCTTTTGATATCATCATAGCTTATTAAGTATTAATTTATCCCAATTCATCCTAAAACGCAACAAGATTCTCGGTAAGTTGGGATAGATTTATAATGAATTTTACAGATTGAGATAGTATGCTTATCTTATATGAAAGAAATACAGAGGTTCCTTACCGTTGATGAAGCCGCAGAAATACTTCGCATTTCCCGGCAGACACTCTACCGCCATTTGAAGAACAAGGACGTAAGGGTTACTAAGATAGGCGGGCGAACACTGATTGACAGGAAAGATTTAGAGGATTTTATAGAGGGCTCGAAAAAGTAACTCTTCTCGGAGCCGGGTAAGATAGGGGGAGGAATAAAGACCCACCTCGCGCGCGTGCGCGTACAGGCTGCGGAAAACTCCCGAAGGCCCCTCCATACCTGTAGAACCACCTCCAGGACCCCCTCTACGCTCGCGTCGTCTCCCGGCAATGGTAATGGTCGGGTGCCTTCGCTAAAAACGATTTGTTGACCTTATTCGCCTGTGTTTTGCAGGGAATTCATGGACCCCCTAATTCTTCCACCGGAGAAAACTCTTCCATGAAATCGTCCACCTCCTGGATGAGCTTTTCGTCTTTCACGATGACCGCCTTCTTTCTGAACGCCGGAGCCAAGACGTGGCGCAACTCAGTTTTGAGAGATTCCGGGAGGTGAGGCCATATCCCGAGAAGACTGTCAAAGGGATCGGCTTCCCCTTTCGGTATTCCATAATACGTCCTGCCCAGACGGGCCATAACGATTTTCTTCACGGCGTCTCTCAACCTGTTCTGGTCTTCACGGAGAACCTTTATAGCGCGGTCCGCTTCCTTGTCAAACTCTTCTATCGTGACGGCTCTTTTTCTCTTGAAGTCCCGCACCATGTTGGCAAAATAATCGGCGAGCTGCTTCTTACGGGAGCCCGTTCCTTCCGGTATGTCGGGAATGATCCCCGCGTCTATAAGTTTCGTCGCCATTTCATCGGGTCCGAGACCGCCCTTCTTTGTCATGCCGAGCGGAAGGTCCGCAAGGCCGTAACCCGGGGCTGTAGCTTCTGGCGATTTGGTCGGCGTATCGTCGCTCATATTCGGTCTTGTCTTTTATCATACCATCGGCGTTTAACAAAGGGGAATATTACGCGTCGCCAGCAGGCCGGGTCAGAGACTTTCGCGTGCGCGCGTGTGCGGCGGAGAACTCCCTAACCCTTCCGGGTCCTCAGTATGTGCAGTATGTATTCGTGCAGGGTTTTCCCTTCCCGCAAGGCTTCCATTTTCAACTCATACCATAGCTCTTTCGGGAACCGCAGGAGAAAGGTCTTTTCCCCCTGGCCCTGGTCGTGCTCGGTCTCCTTGGGGATCGGGGTATCGGCCTTCCTGATGAAACTCTCTATATCCGGCTTCACGGTCTTCATCACCATCCTTCCCCTTATCTAAGTTTACTTACTAAGCTAATATATCTTAGTTATCGCCTTCCGGTGATCTCGCGATACAAGGCCCTGATCTCCTGTGCCGCCTTCCCCCTGGCCTCGTACTCAGAAACACCCTTGCCAAGCACGATGGAGCTTTTGTATGCCGTCCTCGTAAACAAGGCGCTCTTCAATGTCTTCCCATCTCCCGAAAAGCCCTGCATTGCTTCTATGGCCTCTCGCGCTATCTTCGTATTCGTCACTTGGTTAATAACGAAGTACGCGGGAATGTCCTTATAGGCCCTGGCCTCTTGCAGGAGCTTTATAGTGTCGTTCGCGGCCCATAGGTCGTACTGAGAAGGAAGGACAGGGATAAGGAGAACGTCACAGGCGACGATAGCGCTCCTGAATACCGCGCTCTCCCGGCCCCCCGCGTCTATCAGGATAAGCCCGTACACCCTCTCGAATTCTTTCAGGTCCTTGTGGAGCGTCGGCGTCGTGATCGCCATTGCTTGTATGTCGTCCGTTTCCCTGGTGCCCCTGAACGAGAGAGACGAGCCTTGAATGTCGGCGTCCACGAGCAAGGTCTTTATGCCTGCCAAGGAAGACTCGACGGCCAGGTTACAGGCGATGGTTGACTTCCCGACTCCCCCTTTGGTGCTGCCTACGGTGATGACCATGAGGCATGGTACAACGAGAAGCGACGAATTACAACAATAACTTTGGTAACTTTAGTTTCATAGCTAAGTTTACTTACTAAGCTAACATATCTTAGTTTGCTAAAATGTCGTTCAACTCGGATTTGACATTATGGTATCATACTATTAAAATATCACCCATGGAGAGTAAACAGTGAAAAAGACCAAAACAGCGACAACCTTGCGGCTTCCCGAAGAAGACTTGCGGCTCATGCGGGCCATCGCCGGTTATGAGGGTAGGCCGCTGACGGATATCTTTGAAGAACTATCGCATGAGTACATCGAGAGGCACAAGGAAACCCTGGAATTGATCGGTATCCCTGGTTTCCTGGCCGAATGCAAAGAGGGACTTGCGGAGATCGCTGCCGGTGGTGGAAAAGAACTCGCAGAACTGGACCGTTAAGGTATCATCGAAGGCGGCTGGCTACCTCAATCGGCTGGACCCCCATACCAGAGAGAAGGTGACGACCGAGCTAAAGGCCCTCTGCTTGAGAGAAAACCCCATCGATCATCAGAACGTAAAGCCCCTTCTCGGCGAATTCAAAGGCTTCTATCGGCTCAGAATCGGTAAGTACCGGCTCATTTTCAGCCTTCTTAAAGACCAGAGGGTTATCGCGGTGGTGAACCTGGTTCCTCGCGGCGACGCATACTAAAACATCACGCCGGTTTCCGCCCCTTCATCCCTGTAGACACCCGCGCAGAAGCGCCCTGTAAGCAGCGCAAGGCCCGCATGAAGGGGTAAGTAGCACCCCCCTCCCGAAAATCGATTGTAGGGCATTCTACGCGATGCTTTATGCGCAATCAGGATAATCCCGTCTCGGTAATAATCCCGTCAAGATCGTTCGGGTCGAACGACACCGCCCATTGCCATTTCCCGAAGCCCCCGTGCTGGTTCACAGCCTTGCACCATTCGTCCAGGAATGCCCGCTTGGTCTTGTTCTCGTCGTTGTCCCGGCCCTTCGTCTCAAGCACCAGGTGCGCCCCGTCCGCGAGCTTGATGATAAAATCGGGGAAGTACCGCCTGATAACTCCCTGATAGTTATAGAACACCGCAAAACCGAGATGATCGTTTTTCACGAACGAGACAACGCGGTCATTGTCGTTGAGCGTCCGCGCTTCGAGGTATTCCCAGTTCTGGTCAACCACCGTCTGGTTGACGTGCGACTTCGAGAAATCCTCGCACGGCCTCGACGTCCACCATGTCCGCATGTCGTCCGTCGAGCGGATAGGGTGCTCCCCGTCGAATACAGCCGTCAGTTCAGCCGTGTTTTCCGCTCGTATTTCATTCCAGATATGCTGAATCACCTTGTTCATGTTCAGCATGACGAGTATCCGCTTCCGGGTCTCGTCCTGGTTGAAAAGCGGGTTCTTGATATGGATTCTATCGGAAGTAATAAATTTCTCGATGATCCGTATAAGCTGAATCAAGAAGGTTTCCTTGCTACCCTTCCAGTCCGGCCTCTTCTCTGAATTGTAAATGCTGGAAGCGATGCGGAAAATGATCGACTGCACGCGGAGCTTCGCGGCGATCTCCTTGAGGTCGATATCCGTCAATGCGGCGGGGTTCGGCTTTCCGGCGATCAGCCCGGCCAGTTCCGCCTCGGTAATGGAGTCATACGGATCAAGCTCCAGCGCCTTCACGTTACACATGTCCAACGTCAGTTTCGGCTTGTACACGTGATCGATTCTCAGCACGTTCGGGAATGAAATCCTGTGGCGCTCTTTCTCCTTGGTCGGCTCGATCCTTGTCTTCGGCGGAGGCGGAGGCGGAGGGGGTCCGTCCGTCCCGCCTTCATGGGGCAGGAAGGTAAAGGGCACACCGAAGATGTTGACGTATTCCGGCGCGAACAGACCATCCGGTTCGACGTCATAAGACCATCTTCGCAGCCCCCGCCCCACTACCTGTTCACACAAAAGCTGGCTTGAGAAGGCCCGCAGTCCCATGACATGCGTGACGGTCTTTGCGTCCCATCCCTCGCTCAGCATCCCTACGGATATGACATTCTGGACATGCTCGCCCGGCTGACCGATCCTGCCTACGGTATCAACCACCTTGCGGAGTGATTCCGCTTGCTCTTTCTTGGTCTGTTTTTTCTTCTGGGGCTTCTCCTCCTCTTCTTCGTTTTCCTCTTGTGCCCCGGCGTTCACTTCGCCCGTCTCGGCTTCCGCCTTGTCCAGGACGGCGCTGTCGATCTGGAGGGTCCTTTCAGGATTGCACAGGTCGTCCAGTCCCGCGACGGAGAGCAAAAAAGCATCGTGGTCGAAGGAATACTTTATGCGGGCAGAGGTATAGGTGGTGTTCGCCACCGTAATCATGACGGGAGGGACTTGATACCCCGTCTCTTCCCATGCATCTTTTGTGGCTTTCCAGTCTTTCGCAAGAAGCAGATAAGCGTTCTTGATAAGGTC
>PLSJ01000073.1:6202-6426 GCA_003165115.1 Syntrophaceae bacterium
TCAATGGCGTCGTTAAGGCCGAAGTCGCTCACGATCCACGGGTATAGGGCCTCTTCGCTGGCTTTCTTGCCCGAAGGGGCGAAGGGAGTGGCCGAAAGGTCGAAGCAGCGCAGGATTTTCCGGGCACGGTGAATCCTGTCCAGACCACCCACCCATACCGTGCTCTCTTCAATCTCTTCCCTCTTTACCCCTTTAACCTTGCTCTCGGCCGGAATGCGCCATGC
>PLSJ01000073.1:6438-11185 GCA_003165115.1 Syntrophaceae bacterium
AGCCTCTCCTCGCTGTCCCATGCGAGCGCGTGCCAGTTCACGACTTTCACCCTGCCCTGCCGCAGGGTCTCCATCTGCCCAGGAGGGACGATGTTGAATTCCTCATAGTAGTTCTTCTCGTCGAAAGGGTTCAGGACGGACAGGCGGCTGCGGACGGTCAGGCCGGGCGCGATGACCAGCGCGTTCTTTGAAAAACGGGCGTCCTGGTTGTTCGCTATCTTGTTCATGACGTGCCACGCGATAAGCATAGCCATGACGATGGTCTTCCCCGTGCCGGTCGCCATCTTGCTGCACCAGCGCGTGAAGTCTCCGCCGTCTCCCGGTATCTCGATGCCCGTCCGCTCAGCTTCCGGCGCTTCGGTAAGCCAGATAAGCGTCTCAATCGCTTCAAGCTGGCAAAAGAAGAACCGGCGGTCCTTGCGCTCTTCCGGGTCCTGCCAGTGGGCAAGAAGCCTTTTCGTGATCCCCGTCACGCCGGGGTAGCCCTCTTCCCGCCACTTCTTGACGCGCGGGCGGATTGTGTTGACGAGCTTGATTTCAACGAAAATGCCGGGGTCGTCAAACGCCTTCGATCCTTCAGACGCGACAACATACCCGGCTGGCCGTCTGCCGCCATTGAGCACGAATTCCCGCGTATCCCGGACGTACTCCCAATACTTTTCCGGCTCATAATAGGGGGAATTGATGATGAGCTTGTCTATCGTCTTCATGTCCGCCCCTTACAGTCGGATGATCTTCAGGCTTTCAATGCCGCGAGCGTCGATGATCTTGACCGCCACCGCCTTACCCGGTTTGAAAGGCAGGGAGACGGTCCCGCCGAATGATTCTATTTTCTCTTCATCAATGACCGCCTTCAGGTTCCTTGCCAGTTGTGCCCAGCCTTCCTTTGCCCCCGCCATAGGAAAGAACACCTGAGAGGGGAAAAGGCTTCGCCCGTCATAATCGTGGTCGAGCATCCACGCGGCGATGTCGCCCTTACCACCGCTTTCGACGGTCCCGGTCTTGGGGTTGTAGTAGTCAAATCCGTTGACTTCCACCTGGTACTTGCCGGACGCTTCCCCACTCGTTATTTGTTTCATGGTTACATCGGGCTGGCCGATGAGCCAGAAACTTTCGTTGCTCGCCCGCTTCTTTTTCAGGTCGTCCGTCTGAAGGTCCGCGTTCATCTGTGCCTTGAGAAGCGTTACCCCCGGCCAGGCCGTTTCGTCTATGTCCTTGGCCGCCTCGCTGTCAAACTGGAAGGCGCAGAAAAGTATCATCGGGGCCTTGGGCTTCAGGTGCTCGGCTTCCTCAAGGGCCGCCTCAACCATTCGGCAGTCCAGGGGCGCGTGTTCGGGACCGAAACAGACCAAGACCCGTTTTGGTTCGTCGTCTTTGGTTTCCGCTTCCGCCTGTAGGCACCGCGTGCCGGAAAGCGGCTCGACCCTCGTGAAGTGGATCATAGCCCCGCCCTTTCCCCGGACGCCGCTCTTAAGAAGCTCGTCCCGCCACTCGCTTTGACGGAGGGTTTCGCCGGTGCGGGCAATGGATACGTCCGCTTCCTGTGAATCGCTCTCTACTTCATCGAACGATTTTGCGAATGGCGCGGGAACGGCTTCGACGGTAAAAGGTCCCGTCACCCTCAAGCGTTTGCTGTCTGCAAGCGGTTGATCGTACAGCGTCTCTTGTCCGGGCGGCTCGTTATTGGCAATGGATTTCAACGTGACGTGCGGCACTGTCTTATACTTGAAGCCGCTCCCTACTCCTTCGCCGGGATGGGCAAGCTCGTAATAGTCGAAGCTCGCCGCCATGAGGCGCTGCTTGGCAAGGGCGATAGCGACGCGCGACGTGTCGCACGTGATCCACCGACGGCCCCATTGCTCGGCAACATACGCCGTGGTCCCGCTGCCGCACGTAATGTCTAAGACAAGGTCGCCGGGGTCGGTGGTCATGAGAAGACAGCGTTTCAAGACGGTAAGTGCTGTTTGAACTGCGTATGTTTTGGGACCTCCAAACTGGTTTTGTCCAAGGGTATCTGTCCATATGTTAGAGAGTGGGAAAAAGGGAAAATCGTTGAACTTCCTAATATATGCAAGTTTATTGTCCGTCGCAGAGATTCTTCCGGCATCCAGCAAAGTTTTCATCCGGGGCTCGTCAGTCTTCCAGTACCCAGGCTCTGGTCGATACTTCTTCCCGTTGAAGATTACGTCGTATCGAGAGCCAGGGCTCTGTGACGTAATGTTGTCCAAAGCAACAAGAAAGGCGCCTTGCGGGAGCGTCAATTCGGACGATTCATTCTCGAACTTGCTAGCAGGAACAGCCGTCCCATCCTTGAGTAGCACTCTGGTATACCCTGTCGCTCCAGCTGCGTTTCGAATCTTGTCACTAAACAACTGACGATACTTTGTCTTTGACTTTTCCTTACTGTACCAAACGAGAAGATCGTAGACACCGGATAAGCCGCCACTGGTAGAGGAAGTTGTCTTTATGAAAGGGATCAGTGATAGAAAGTTCGAGGTTCCAAACAGCTCATCCATCAACTCCCTGACGTGATGCACATTCTCGTCACTGATCTGGACGAAGACGTTGCCGCCCTCCGTTAACAGTTCGCGGGCCAGCAACAGACGGTCGCGCAGGTAGGTCAGGTAGGAGTGGATGCCCAGTTCCCAGGTGTCCCGGAAAGCCTTAATCGTTTCCGGCTCGGCGGTAAGGTCTTCGTCTTTCCCGTCCTTCACCTCGCGCTTATTCACGAAAGGCTGAAAATTGGAACCGTACTTGATGCCGTAAGGCGGGTCGATATAGACCATCTGCACTTTGCCGCCCATGCCTTCCTTCTCAACCAGGCTGTTCATCACGAGAAGGCTGTCCCCGGCGATGAGCCTGTTCGTCCAGTTTTCCTTATGCCTGTAAAACTCTATGGCCTCGCGGAGCGGTTTCTTGTCTACCTCGAAAAGCGACATTTGACCGCCCGCCTCCGGTTCTTTCCTCACGGCCTCGATGATCCGGCGCGGGTCTATGCGTTCATGGACGTGGAGGCTGACGGTCGGCACATCGAAGCTTGTGTGTTCGGCCTTACCCGCCCATTGCAATTGAGGGTCAAGGTGCGGATCATAGGCATAGGTCCGCTTCCTCTGCCCGCCATTGTCGGTATGAGCGTCCACCAGGCCGACAGGCGGGTTGTTAAGCCTCTCCTTGTCCTTGTGCTCGTATTGTTCCAGGGGCTTCTGATTCGGTTCGGAATTCTTCTTTCCCATCCTATTCTCCCGCCACGGCATGGCTTCACTGATATTTGTCTATTTGCAGAGCTTCAGGAATTCCTCGATGGTCATGCCCGCTTTTGCAATCACCCCGGCACGGCATTGCAGGTTGCGCGTAACCTGCTCCTCTGTATGAGAGAGCCAAGGGTGTTCACTCATATGAGGGACGATAGCGAGAGTCCTGGTTTCACGCGCCCGCTCATCAGATCAGGCCATATTTCTTTTTAATCTTAGCCGGAACAGGCTTGGCTGAGACCACCATAGTCTTCGCTTTCAGAAAATCCTTCTCTGTCAATTGGCCAAGGTAAATATTCATATCCTCAATGAACATCCGCCTGATCCTCGCCAGGTCCTCTTCGTAGAGTTGGGCACAATCCAGATATGAATCGTGTTCCAGATATGCCCTATCTTTCGAAGGAAGAAACCACTGCCATGGCTGGAGATACAGGCTTGAGGGTTTTTCAGTATTGATATACGTAAGGGCCAGCGAGGCGGACTCCTCGCTGGCCGCTATGACAACACAGCGCTTTATTTTGGGTGGTCGGGTGTGCTGACTGTGAATCCGAAGTACAGCTCCCGGAACAAGATGCTCCTGGCAGAATTTCTTTCGAAGCTCTTCTGGGAAGCTGTCTCCGAGGGGAGTCGTCATCCATAAGTTATATGAAATGACGAGGTAATGGTCAAGAAACTTTCAAGAAAACTGTTTCAGAGAAAAGTCGTTATCTGCTGAGGAGGGTCTGGTTTTCGGCTACGGCCTCTATGTAGGAAATCATGCTTTCGTCAACCCCCTCTGCCTTGGCCATGGCGATGAAGGAAATCCGGTTATTCTCACTTGCCCGCCCATATGCCGCATCGTGGGATTTCTTCCTTAACTGGCCGAAGGTAAGGTCCTGATTCTCGTGCAGCGATTCATTGATGCATTCGAGATCGGACTCGGAGAACTCCTCCATGTCGGGGACCTCTCTTGGGTGGACCATAAACCCCTTTACGTCAAAGAAGCGCTTAAATTCACTGGCTCGGCAGAAAGGAGACGTTCCCCTGACTGCCTTCATCAGGTCGTAAGTGTTTGAGGGAACAGGACCGTCTTTCATTGCTACAAAGTGATCGCCTAGAATCGGACGGCCGTACCGGACCAGGTGTTTTCTGTCGGCGAAGTACAAGATTTTCGCAATTCTGTGCATGTCAGGTTTTGCTATTTTACTAACCTGGCTTCGCTCAACGAGCTTTTTTGAGATGTAGAGAATGGCTGATAAAGCCTTTTTCTCATCGAATTTAAAGTTGAGCATGTGTTTTCTTCCCCGCCTTGCAGACCCTTGACATATATTATTGTGTCGCCCTCTCGCCTTTGTCAATCAATTTTCAACACCGTCACCGTCGCGGATAAAAGACTTATACAAGTATATAAAAGAAGTAATACAAGAGAGGGCGGGAAACCCTTGTGCCGCAATGCCTGGCGGGGAAGTCGGTCAGTTCCTATGCGTACCCAGTTAGTTCCTATGCGTGGCTTGGTT
>PLSJ01000073.1:11272-11405 GCA_003165115.1 Syntrophaceae bacterium
CCCCCCTAATTCTCGTTCCTTGCGGCTGGTCTGAATAGCTCCCTCAATAGACTATCCTGGAACCCTGTAATGCCTCGATCCTGGTTTTTAATCAGCCAGCGAAAGCACAGGGTAATAAACTTCGACCTGGTTA
>PLSJ01000219.1 GCA_003165115.1 Syntrophaceae bacterium
TTCCTCATCTACATATGCGGCGTCACCGTGCACGATTTCAGCGACCTTTCCGACAAGGGGTGCAGAACGCGCGTGCTCTCCCATTCGGTCTCCTTCATCATAGGCTTTTCTTTTGTGTTCATCACCCTGGGTCTCTCGTCCTCCTTCCTCGGCAGCCTCTTCTCCTCATCCCAGAAGTGGATCATGATCGTGGGGGGCGTCGTGCTCATCATCATGGGCCTCAACATGCTCGGCCTGCTCAAGATCCCGTTCCTTAACCAGGAAAAGATGATCAATGTCTCGAAGAAGCCGGCGAACCTGTTCGGCTCCTTTATCGTGGGCGTGACCTTCTCCCTCGGGTGGACGCCCTGCATCGGCCCCGTGCTCGCCTCCATCCTCATCATCGCGGCAACGGGCAAGTCGGCCTTGGGGGGCGTCTACCTCCTCGGTCTCTACTCGCTCGGCCTCGCCATACCCTTCTTCGTCGCCGCTATCCTCGTGGCCAGGCTGATGAACCTCATGCGGCGCTTCGGCCACGTGGTCAGGTACACCTCTCGCGTCCTGGGCGGCCTCCTCGTCGTCATCGGCGTGCTCCTCGTCACGGGGTATTTTACGACGATCACGAAACTGCTGGGCTAAAACGCGAGCAATGACGATAGCCCTTGCAATTCGATTACCTTCGCGCGAGAATAGGGAGAATGGTGAGCGGTGAACCGGACCAGGTGATGTTTTCGACTACCGGGAAGGGGAAGACGATGAGACAGACCCGAAGGGAATTCCTTAAAACCGTTGCCGTGGCGGGTTCCTCGGCGGCCCTGCTGGAGTGTACCGGGCTCTTGCGTAAGGCTTCCGCGGAGGACCTGGCTGAGAGCATGGCCGAGGTCAAGGGTTACACTTACTGCGACGGCTGCAACCACGTCCCCATGTGCGGGATGGTCTACTTCCGCAGGGGTGAGGTGATCACACGGCTGGAGACCCGGCAGGACCACAACTATCCGAACAGCACCATCTGTTCCAAAGGCTACGCGCAGCTCCAGGAGCAGTACCATCCCGATCGCCTCAGATACCCCCTGAAGAGGACCAACCCGAAGGGCCGGCCCGCAAAATGGAAGCGGATCTCCTGGGACGAAGCGATCCGGACCACGGCGAAGCACCTGAACGGGGTCAAGGCTAAATACGGGGCCGACAAGGTCTGTTTTTTCACCGGGGACCCGAAGGAGATGCGTCCTGTGCTGCAGCGGCTCGCCTATTCCTTCGGCTCGCCTAATTTCGGATCGGAAAGCTCCACGTGCTTCCGGTCCGTCTCCCTCGGCAGCCTGCTTTTGTCGGGGTTGCCCCGGCCCGGCGCGGGACCCGGCAAGGAGACCAGGAACTGCTTCGTCTGGGGCGTAAACCAGTCGTACTCCATGGCCACTGCCATGAAATCGCTGCTAAGGGCGAAGGAAGCGGGGGTGCGCTACTTCGTCGTCGATCCGCGCAAGACCCCCATGGTACGCACCCTCGACGGCTTTCACCTTCCCCTGCGCCCCGGCACCGATGGGGCGCTTGCGCTGGGCATCATGAACGTCGTCATCAATGAAGACCTGTACGACAAGGAGTTCGTCGGGAAATGGGTCCACGGGTTCGAAGAGCTGAAGGTGTACGTGCAGGAGTTTCCGCCGGAAAAGACCGCCCGGATCACGGGTGTCCCGGCGGACCGGATCAGGGAGGCCGCCAGGGCCTTCGCCGACGGTCCGACCACAGTGATGCTGAGCGCCTCTCCCGTGGTTCACCACACGAACGGGAACCAGAACCTGAGGGCCGTCCTGACCCTCTTCGCCATCACGGGCAATTTCGACCGGCCCGGCGGGATGGTCGTGCCGCCCCCCGCCGTTTTGCCGTCGACCACCGACGGCCATCCGGTATTCTGCCGCCGCACCGACCTTCTGCCGAAACTGCAACCCCTGCGGGCGGACCGGGACTACTTCCCCGTCTGGGCTGAGCTGGTCTCCGAAATTCAGATGAACCGGCTCCCCGAATACGTGGACCGGGGCAGGATCAAGGCCATGCTGCTCTTCGGCGGCAACGCCAAGATGTGGCCGCAGCCCCATCTCTACCAGAAAGCCCTTTTGGGTATGGACTTTTCCGCGGCCGTCGACTACTTCTACAGGCCGTGGACCCATGACTACGTCGACCTCCTTTTGCCCGCCGCCACGTGCTTCGAGCGGCTGGCGCCGGCCGCGGTCTTCGGCAGGAGCGTCTACCAGAGACAGCCGGTCAAGCCCCTCGGCGAGGCCAGGGAAGACTGGCAGATCATCACCGATATAGGGACGGCGCTGGGACTCAAGAAGGAGTTCTTCAACGGGAGCCTGGAAGCGGTCATCAACGAAGACCTCAAGCCTACCGGCCTTACCGTGGAACAACTGAGAAAAGCGGAAGGGAGCATGGCGACCGTACCCGCCTCGGGCGCGCCGAAGCCAAGGAAATACGAGCTCGGCATGCTGCGTCCCGACAAATTGCCCGGCTTCGACACGCCCACCGGCAAGATCGAGGTCTACTCCACCATCCTGGAGAAACACGGCGTCGACCCTTTGCCCACCTACAAGGAACCTTCGGAGAGTCTCCTGTCGAACCCGGAGATGGCGAAGAAATACCCTCTCGTCTTCATGACGGGGGCGCGCATCCCCTTCTATACCCACACGAAGTGGCGCGACGTGCCTTGGGTGAGCGAGTTTCAGCCCGAGCCCGTGGTCAACCTCAATCCGCAGGATGCCAAGGCCAGGGGAATCAGGGAAGGGGACACGGTAATCCTGGAAAACAGCCGCGGACACATTACCGTCAAGGCCCACCTGACCGAGATGGTGGGCGCCGGAATGGTCGATATCTATCACGGCTGGGTCAAGCAGGACGTGAATACGATGCTGGCCAGGGATTTCGACCCCATATCCGGATTCCCTCCCTACAAGTCGGCGCTCTGCGACGTGAAGAAGGCATCTGTATGAAGACGGCGGGCAAGGAGGGATAATGCCTCGATACGCCATGGTAATAAAAACGCACCTCTGCACCGGCTGCCAGACGTGTTCCGTGGCGTGCAAGATGGAGAACCTGACGCTTCCGGGGTGCGCCCGCACCGTGATGACGGAGCGGATAGACGCCACCTGGCAGGTCTCCGTCTGCATGCAGTGTGAAAACCCGCCCTGCGTCCCCGTCTGCCCGGCCGACGCTACCCGGAAGAACGAGCTCGGGATGATCACGGTCGACCAGGAGACGTGCATCGGCTGCGGGAACTGTATCGAAGCGTGCCCTTACGGGGCGAGGCACATAAACCCCGACAGGGGATACTTCAGGGAGCCCCTTGCCTTCGAGACGACCTCCAGGAAGGCGAAAGAGGCGCACCGGCGCCAGGTGGCCGGCAGGGTGGACAAATGCGACTGGTGCCTTCATCGCGTGAGGGCCGGCAGGCCCCCCATGTGCGTCGAGGCGTGCACGACGGGTGCGCGCGTCTTCGGCGACCGGGACGACCCGAAATCCGGGGTATCCCGGCTCCTGCGTGACGGCGCGAAACCCCTCCGGCCCGAGCTGGGCACCATTCCGAAGGTCTTCTATCTCTGACATGGACGCCTCCGGGCTGGACAAAATCAGGATCTCCTCTTCCTTGTACGCGGTCCTTGCCTCCTGCTACTCCGACGAGCCGTCGCGAAAGACCCTTGCCCAGCTCAAAAGGAACCTGATCTTCCTTTACAAACAACGGGACAAGTGGAAGGAGCCGGACGTCTGGTCGAAGGTCAGGGCGCTGAAAGACTCCCTGAGGGGCCTGTCGGCCGAAGAAGCGGTCATCGATTATACCGCCCTCTTCCTCGGGGGGACGGAGGATTCGGCCTGCCCGTCCGAATCGTGCTACCTGGACCATATCCTCTATGGGCCGACCACCCTGGAGGTGAGAGCGGCTTACGCGGACCGGGGCTTCGTCAAGGAAGCCTCCTTTCAGGAACCCGACGATCACGTCGCCCTAGAATTCCTTTTCAGGTTCCTCCTCGGGCGGGACCTTGCGGAGACGGCCGACAAGGACGGAAACGACCCTCCGGCCCTCGCGGAGCATATGAGGGCGCACCTGGATTTCGTGGGCAACCACCTCCTGAAGTGGATACCCCTCCTCAGCGAGCGGATAGAGACATCGGCACAGACAGACTTCTACCGCGCTATCGCCGCCCTGGCCCGCACGCTCGTCCAGGGGGACTATCGCCTGCTGGTCGACCTGGTCAAAAGCCGGCCTGATGTATTCAAGTAAAAACAACAGAAGGTGATCCTCCCGCCCGGTCACCCCTCACCCCGGCCCTCTCCCCAAGGGGAGAGGGGACTGAGGGAACGGAGACGGAACTAGATCCCCCTCGCCCCTTGGGGAGAGGGCCGGGGTGAGGGGGCGGTCGCAGGCGGCGTATATGGAGGCATTTGGGGGCGCTTTTGACAATGCCTCTCCCCAAGGTTACACTATTCGGGTCATGCAGCGATTCAGGTTAAATGCCGCTTATAAGCCCGCGGGCGACCAGCCGCAGGCCATCGACAAACTGGCCGCGAACATCCTCGCGGGCGTGCCGGACCAGGTGCTCCTCGGCGTCACCGGGTCGGGCAAGAC
>PLSJ01000448.1 GCA_003165115.1 Syntrophaceae bacterium
CGGGGTTGCGCCGAAGACCTACTTGCCCAATTACCGCGAATACTACGAGCAGCGCTATTTCGCCCCGGCAGACTTCGCGCCGACCGACCGTCTGGACATCTTCGGCCAAAGGGACGTGCCCTTCGGGAACAAGCTGCTCTTCGAGGTCGGGGACCAGCCGGCCTTCCGGTTCTTCGTCGAGGTGTGCGAGGACCTCTGGGTGCCCATCCCCCCTTCCTCGTACGCGGCCCTCGCGGGGGCGACCGTGCTCGTCAACCTTTCCGGCTCGAACATCACCGTGGGCAAGGCCGCGTACCGGCGGCAGCTTGTGGCAAACCAGTCGGCCGGCTGCATCGCTGCCTACCTTTACACCGCCGCGGGCTTTGGTGAATCGACGACGGACCTCGCGTGGGACGGGCAGGCGCTGATATACGAGAACGGCACGAAGCTTGCGGAATCGAAGCGGTTCTCCTACGAGTCACAGCTCGTGGCCGGGGACGTCGACCTCGACAGGTTGAGCCAGGACCGGATGATTCAGGGGAGCTTCGGCCAGTCCATGCGCCACCACAGCGCGCAGCTTGCGGACTTTCGTGCCGTCGCCGTCGATGCGCGCGTCCCGCGGGACGGCACGCTTCTCCTGGAGAGGACGTACGAGCGGTTCCCTTTTGTGCCGAGCGACATCGAGGGGCAGGACAACAGGTGCCGCGAGGTCTACGAGATCCAGGTCCAGGGGCTCGCAAAGCGGCTCCAATTCACGGGGGTCGACAAGGTGGTGATCGGCGTCTCGGGCGGGCTCGATTCCACCCAGGCGCTCATCGTTGCCGTCAGGGCCATGGACATCATGCGGCTTCCCAGGACGAACGTCCTCGGGTGCCTGCTGCCGGGGTTCGCGTCGAGCAGCCGCACCATGGACCAGGCGCGCAGGCTCCTGGACGCCCTCGGCTGCACCCGGCAAGAGATCGATATACGTCCCTCGTGCCTCCAGATGTTCAAGGACATCGGCCACCCCTACGCGTCGGGGGAGCCGGTTTATGATATCACCTTCGAAAACGTGCAGGCGGGCGAGCGGACGAGCCACCTTTTCCGGCTCGCAAATCTGAGGCATGGACTGGTAGTGGGGACGAGTGACCTATCGGAGCTTGCCCTGGGCTGGAGCACCTACGGCGTGGGCGACCATATGGCGCACTATCACGTGAATTCGAGCGTGCCGAAGACGCTCATCCAGTACCTGATACGCTGGGTGGCGAGAAAGGACTTCTTTGGCGCTGAGGCGAGCATTGCCCTGAGCGACGTGCTCGGCACCGTGATAAGCCCCGAGCTCGTGCCGGGGATAAGCGCGGACGAGCCGGCCCAGTGCTCCGAAGACGTGCTCGGCCCCTTCGGGCTGCAGGATTTCACCCTCTACTACGTGCTCCGCTTCGGGTTCGCCCCGCCTAAAGTGGCCTTTCTTTCGTGGACCGCCTGGCATGATAAGGCGCGCGGCCTCTGGCCCGACGTGCCCGAAGGGATGCGGGGGGCCTACACCATAGGCGAGATCAAGCGGTGGCTGTCCGTGTTTATCGAGCGCTTCTTCGAGTTCAGCCAGTATAAGCGGAGCTGCATAGCCAACGGGCCGAAGGTGGGGTCGGGCGGCTCTCTGTCCCCCCGTGGCGACTGGCGCGCGCCGAGCGACGGTGAGGCTGCCGCGTGGCGGGCGTCGTTGTCACGGATCCCCGAGGAGGACCCCCGGTAATAGCGGAGGCGGCTCGATCTTTTCTTCCGGGACGACCGGTTGGCGCCGAATAAAAAGGTATATAATAGAGACATGCCACCTCAATTTCCTGAATTCAAGCCGATAGGGATCGAAGACCGGGACGTGATCGACGGCAGGCTGAGAGAGTACCGGCCCGAGACATCGGAGCTCACCTTTACCAATATGTTCATATGGAGGTCGCATTACGGCTTCGAGTGGTCTCTCTACCGCGATTGGCTGCTCGTGATCGGCGGAAATTCGGGGAACGGCGTGCAGGCCCTCCCTCCCGTGGGGCCGCCGTCGCGCGCGGAGGTGACCCGCATGCTTTTTACGTGGATGCGGGACGAGAGGCAGACAGCCAAGCCGCGGATAGACAGGGCAGACGCGAGGCTCGCGTCCGAGCTTGGGGAAAGCGGAGGCTTTGTGGTCGAGCCGACCAGGGACCACTTTGACTATGTCTACCTGACCGGAGACCTCATCGCGCTTTCCGGCAAGGCCTATCGCGCGAAGCGGAACCACCTGAACTACCTGCTTCGCTCGCACACCATCGTGTACGAGCCGCTTACCGAGGCCCACGTCGAGGCCTGTCTCGGGCTGGCCGAGAACTGGTGCGCGCTGCGGCGATGCGAGGAGGACCTGAACCTGATCGGCGAATGGGACGCGACGCGGGTTGCCCTGAGTCACTTGAGGGCCTTGCAGATAAAAGGAGGCGTCATACTGATCAACGGTAAGGTCGAGGCATTCACCCTTGGCGAGCGCCTCAATGAGGAGACCGCGGTGGTCCACATCGAAAAGGCGAACACGGAAATACGCGGCATGTACGCCGCCATAAACCAGCAGTTTTGCGAGAAGGAGTGGCCTGATTCGCGCTTCATCAACCGTGAGCAGGACCTGGGAGAGCCCGGCCTGAGAGAGGCAAAGCTTTCCTACACTCCGGACCATATGGTCGAGAAGTACATAATACGGCAGGCGACATAGGCGCGAGTGCCGCCTCTCTTTAAGTTCTGGGTGTTTTCCCCAGTTTCCTTTCGACCGATTCGATTTTTCCGCTCATCCTGCCGCCCGCTCCTTTTCTGATGTCGAGCTTGACCGTTGCGTAGACCCTGCCGCAGTCCGGCTCAAGCTCCCTGTAAGCATCGGCGACCACCTTGAGCGCCTCGTCGATGTCGGCCGCCTCGATTATCGTCCCCATCGGCGTGAGCCGGTAGTCGAGATTTCGCCGATCGATCATGCCGATGATCCTCGCCACATAGCCGCTGATGCTTTCTCCCTTGTCCGTCGGGAACATGGCCAGCTCCAGCAGAACAGACATAAGACCCTCCTTTGTGCAAATTTACAGGTCCTTCAGGACTTATAAGACCTCTTCTTGCTTCTTTCACTATCCTATCCTTCCGAAGGAGATTCTCCGGCCGTGGACGGTAAGGCCGCTTTCCCCTAGGGCCCGGAGAGAAAGGCCAAACCTCTGTGAAAACGTCCTGATGCGTACGATGCCTCCCGTCTCCGCGGCCTCGATGAACTGCTCGCCCCCGAGGGAGAAGATCACGTGGTCGACCGAGCCCGCGTCTCCCTGGCGGGAAAGGAATATCAGGTCGCCCGGCCTTAAAGCCTGAGGGGCGACGGCGGTTGCGGTCAACCACTGGTCGTGGGCATCGCGGGGCAGGTCGATGTGGAGGACGCGGAAGACGAGGTTGACGAGACCGGAGCAGTCGACGCCCATGAGGGGACCACGGGACCACGGCATGGGCATAGACCTCCCGCCCCACAGATAGGCCGCGCCGAGGAAGAGGCGGGCCGTCTTGACCAGCACCCTTTCGTCGCCCGTTGAGTCCCCGGCACTCAGGGAGATATCCCTTTTCGGGACCCAGCCGATGTGCCGGCCTTCCATGGCGACTTCGAAAAAGCCCTTCGCCTCTCCCGCCAGGGAGGGCCGGGTGCCCAGGGACAGGGGAAAGACCGCTTGGCCGGCCGCGGACGGGGTGGCGCGGACCATGGAAAAAGGCCGCTTTACCACGCCGTCGCCCTCACCCGGCCCCGCAGCCTGCGTGACGTCCTTTTTCCGGACCCACCCCGGATAGCCCTGCCAGCCGTGGGGACCGGACTTCTGCTGCTCCACCGCCTCGACCCGCAGCCAATCGGTCGTTTCCTCCCTCACGAGGAGGGCTTCGTGAAACAGCACCTGGCTCTCCTGGTCTTCATCGTGGACGTTGAGGGGACTTGCCTCCGTCGGCCTCCTTCTCAAATTGGCGACGGGCGCCGTTACCCTCACGTACTCCGCCATGGCCTAAAGGTGCTCCTCTTCGTGCGGTGGCGCAGGCTGGTCGGACTGAACGGCAGCCTCCTCATAATCCTTCACCACGATCCCCCTCCGCACCATGATGCCGTAGATCAGCGCGGCCCGCCTTTTCACGTACCGTGAGTCGCGGTTCGCCCCATAGCGCCTCGGGTTCGGGAGGACGGCCGCCAGCCGGGCCGCCTCAACGGGCGAAAGGAGCGACGCGGACTTGCCGTAGTAGTGGAGAGAAGCGGCTTCGATCCCGAAAATGGCCTCGCCCCATTCGGCCACATTGAGATAGATCTCGAGGATCCGCCTTTTTGAGAGCGTCCTTTCCATTCGCCACGTGATGAGGGCCTCGGCCAGCTTCCGAAGCGGGTTCTTGGAGGGCGAAAGATAAAGGTTCTTGGCCAGTTGCTGGCTGATGGTGCTGCCCCCGAATTTGAACTTTCCCTCCTCGATGTCTTTTTCCATCGCCTTTTCCATCGCGTCCAGGTCGAAACCCCGGTGCGACCAGAACTTATCGTCCTCGGCGATGATCACCGCCTTTGCCGCATAGGGCGAAATGTGAGAGAACGTGGTCCACTTTTGTTGGATCCTGACCTTCTTGCCCTTGCTCTGCCATTCCTGTTCCCTGTATTCCATGAACGCAGTCTTTCGGGGGTTGACCCTCTTCAGCCTCGATACGTCGGGATAGACCGAATAATAGGCGATAGCGGCGAGCGCGGATGCCGCGATGAGGAGGAAAAGGGAGGTGAATACCTTCAATGGCCTGCCTCGTGAGGGTTTCGTTTTCGTGCGTCGCGCGCGTCGACCCGATGGGGCCGGCGCTGGTGGTTTTAACCGCGAGTGGCTCGTGCGAGAGAGGCGCGTCGCCTATTCTTCCATCTCTGAGAGGGCGACCTCGGCCGCGAACTGTACGCCGCCGTCCTCGTCATCGAGGGCCGCGATGAGGTGACGGGCGGCCTTTTCATCCCCCAGCTTGCCGAGGGTCCACGCGGCCCAGCGCCGGATGCTGCGGTCTTTGTCGGTGAGCGATTCGATGAGGGCGGGCACCGCCTGTTTGCCTATCCGCGAGAGCGCGAGGGCCGCACCCTCACGGACGTACCTTGCCTCGTCGCTGAGCGCGATGATGAGGGCGCCTACCGCCTTTTTGTCCCCTATCTCCCCGAGGGCGTTTGCGGCGCCCCACCGGACACCCCAATCCTTGTCCTGCAGGGCGATAATGAGCGCGTCCACGGCCTTCTTGTCCTGCAGTTCTCCGAGCGCGTTGACCGCCTCTTCCCTTACATATTTATTCGGGTCGCCCAACGCCCCTATCAGACCGTCAACAGCCCCGTGATCTCTTATGTCGCCGAGGGCCGCTACCGCCCCCTCCCGCACATACGGGTTTTCATCCTTTAATGCCCGGCACAAGGCGTCGAGGATGGAGCCATCCTTCGTATGACCCATAATATGGGTCACCCTCCACCTGATATCCCAGTCCTCGGCGGCGAGAAGCGCGACGAGGTCGGGCAGCGCGATCCGGCCGACCCTTCCCAGGGCATCCTCCGCCGCGCGCCTCATCGATTCATCGCGGTCCTGCAGGGCGCTGACAAGCGGCTGGACCACGCCGGGATCTTTGATTTTGCCGAGGGCCGAGACCGCCCCTTCCCGCACATACCTGTCTTTGTCGTTCACCGCCCGGATGAGCGGCTCCACCGCCATTTTGTGGCCGATCTCGCCGAGGGCCCATACCGCCGCCTCCCTGACATATTCCTCCTCGTCCTTCAGCGCATCGAGAAGCGGCTTCACGGCCCTTATCCGTTTCAGCTTCCCCAGGCTCTCTGCCGCCTTGAAGCGCGCCTCCCAGTCCGGATTTGTGAGGTCCGCAAGCAGTTGGTCCATCTCTTGTTGAGTCCGCGTCATCACATTTCCCTCGCATATGTTTCTATCACAGAATGGTGGCGATGGAAACAGATTTATTTGCCTCGTGTTTGCCGGGCAATCGATTCGATTTTCTTCTCCTCCGGCCCGCGAGAGGCGCGTATAAAAGTGGATCGGGACTCGATGTCAAAGCGGGAAGCGGGGGTAATAAGGGGGACTGACAACTCACTTTGTTTTCTCATGTTATATTGTGCCTCACGCAGTGTCAACAGAAAACGCACAGGTTTCGAAAGATAATTCGTCTCTCTTTCATGCGGCACCCGTAAAAAGGCCCTTGTCAAGAGAATGAACTCCTCCGTGGATGCCCTGGCCCATAGCCGCATCTTCCGTTGACCATACATACGGTTTTTATGCTCGGTGAGTCGGTGACGAACGAAAAACGAGAACAAATTTGTTGACACCTGCCCACACAGTTTATTATAATGAAAGATATAATGTTATATTATGATATTTAAGGCAATATAAGAGGGAGGGTTTTTACATGAGACTCGAAGGGTTCACGCCCTATGACCCAAAGGATGCCGAAAAGTACAACAAGTTCAGGTGGTGGCTCGGGATGACATGGGGTGACGTGTTCGACAAGGCCACGGATCTCTACCCGAACAAGGTCCGCCTCGTCGACGACGTGGCCCGCTATTCCTATCGGGAAATGCGAAATAACGTCGATCGCCTATCCGCGAGCCTCTTGAGGCTCGGCATCGAAAGAGGGGATAGGGTGCTCGTGCAACTGCCCAACTGGCATGAGTATCTCTTTTCCTTTTTCGCCCTCCAGAAGATAGGGGCCGTTGTCGTCATGCTTATTCCGCGTCACAGCCAACTGGAGATCAGTCATTTTGCGGAGCTGACCGGAGCAAAGGCGTGGATACTTCCGACGAGATACGGAAAGATCGACTACCGGCCGATAGTCGAAAACGTGCGGAAGCAAAACAGCCGGTTGAAACATATTATTACGGTGCGGGGCGAGTGGGCGGGCATATCAAAGAGCTTCGAAGGGCTGCTCGATGAGGCGGAACTGGATCAAGCCGCCATCCAGGCGATCGGGGAGAGCAGGCCCGACCCTATGGATGTGTGCCAGATAATGCCGACAGGCGGGACAACCGGGATGCCCAAGGCAGCCCCCAGGACCCATAATGACTACCTGTGCAACGTCGAATATCATTCGAGGGCATGGGAGATCACCTCAAACGATACGCTCCTCGTCGTTACCCCGGTCGCCCACGGTATGGCAATGCATTGGGGCGTCGGGGGCGCCTTCTTTAACTACGCGGGGCTCGTGCTCCTCGATTCGACGGAACCCCAAAAGATATGCGAGACGATCGAACGGCAGAAGATCACGGCGATGCTTTCGGTGCCTGCCATTATTACCAGGATTGTTAACCTCGAGGACCTGCCCCGGTACGATCTGAGCTCCTTGAAGAAGATATCGGTGGGAGGCGCACCAAGCACGCCGGAGCTTGTCAGGATGGCGTGGCAGAAGCTCGGTGTCACTTACCATAACGGCCTTGGCTCCGTTGAGGGGACTGCCGCGGCCACGAGGACGGACGATGATATCGAGATTATTTGTCACAGCGTGGGTACCCCCATATGCCCCTACGACACGTTAAAGATAATCGGCCCTGACGGAGACGAGCTGCCCACCGGTCAGGAAGGCGAGTTGGTGTCAAAGGGGCCCGGTGTCTTTACCGGGTATTTCAAGTCCAAAGACAACGCGAGCGTCTTCACGAAAGATGGGTTTTTCAGAACCGGCGACGTCGCCAGGAAGGACGAGTGGGGATATGTGTACATAACCGGGAGGATCAAGGACATCGTCAATCGGGGCGGCGAAAAGATCAGCGCGGGAGAAATCGAGAATTTGATGAGCACGCATCCGGGCATAGAGTCCGCTGCGGTGATAGGCATGCCGGACAAGGTCCTGGGAGAGCGTATCTGCGCGTATGTTCAGTCCAAGCCAGGGGAGAAAAACACGTTCGCGGAAATTATAGCCTTCCTGAAAGCGAAGGGCGCATCACTCCTCCAGTTGCCCGAGAGGATCGAGTTTGTCGACGCTATCCCGCTCACCAACATAGGCAAGCCGGACAAGAAGGCGCTGCGCGAAGACATCAGAAAGCGAATGGGCTGGAAGGAATAGACTTCGGGATAAGGTGAAATATAGAGAGACGTGCCGGGCGTATACGGTACGTGAAGGTGAAAAACGCGGGCAGGGATAGTGAGGACGGTGACGTCACGACGAGGACGCGCAAAAAGGAGCGAGCGATGACCTATTACAGAAGAGTACCCGAGTTTGATTATCTAGCCCCAAAGAGCATCGGCGAGGTGTTCTCGCTGCTCGGCCGGTACAAGGGAGATGCCACGCTCTTCGCCGGAGGGACGATTGCCCTTCACCAGATGAAGGAACGCATAGGCGCCCGGCCCTATGTCATAGGACTAAAAGGCGTCTCAGGCCTGGACGCTCTTGCCGTCGGCAAGGATGGCGTGCTGACGGTGGGCGCCATGGTGCTTCTCCAGCGCATAGCCGATTCGGCGGAGGTACAGGGAGGATGGCCTCTGCTTGCGACTGTCTGCCGTTTACTGGGCACGCCCCAGATCCGGAACATGGGCACCATCGGCGGCAACGTCGCCATACGGTTTTCCACGGCCGAAACCCTTCCGGCCCTGATTGCTCTCAGGGCGCAAGTCAGGATTGCGGCGGCGGGCGGCGAGACGGTAGTTCCCGTGGAAAACCTTTACAGGGAGATGAAGAGCGACAATCTGTTGACCGAATTCCTTCTGCCCGCCCTGCCGAAGGGCGTCAGGATGGGATACAGGAAGTTCGCGGTGAGGGAACATTTTGACTATGCCACCGTGGGCGCCGCAGTGGTCCTGGATATGGATGATGGCAAAACCTGCAAGGACATCACCATCGGGCTCGGCGGCGTTACCCTGCCCACGATGAGGGCAAAGGGGGCCGAGGAGATAATGAAAGGCCGGACCGTGACGGACGATATTATCGCAAAGGCGGCGGAAGCGGCGGCGGAAGGCGGCCACATGGGATCGGACGTGATGTTCTCTGCCGGATACAAGAGCAAGGTCCTCAAAACTATGGTGGAGCGGGCCATAAAAGAGGCTGTCTCGGACTGACGCCCGGATAACAACAACGGAGGGTCTTTACATGAAACACGATATAGAGCTTAAAGTGAATGGTGACACGGTTACGTTGCAGGTCGACAGCCGGAGGACGCTCCTTGAAGTGCTCAGGGAGCAGCTCGGTTTGACGGGTACAAAGGAAATGTGCAACAAGGGTGACTGCGGAGGGTGCACCGTGACCCTCGATGGTAATGCGGTGCTCTCCTGCATGATGCTCGCCGTCGAAGCGAACGGCAAAGAGGTTGTTACCATAGAAGGTCTGGCGGGAGAGGGATACCGGCTGCATCCGCTCCAGAAGGCTTTCGTCGAGCGCGGAGCCATACAGTGCGGCTACTGCAGCCCTGGTTTCATTATGTCGGCCAAGGCGCTCCTCGACAAGAACCCTCATCCGAACGGGGACCAGATCAGGGAAGCGATCTCGAACAATATTTGCCGCTGCACGGGTTACGTACAGATCATTGAGGCGATCGAGTCTGCGGCACTTGAGATGGGGGGTGCAAAATGAGCGGAGAGAGCCTGATTGGAAAAGATATACCAAGGATCGACTCGACCGATAAGGCCCTCGGCCGGGCCAAATATACCACCGACATGGTGCTGCCGGGAATGTTGTATGCAAAGGTAGTGCGCAGCCCTTATCCACACGCGAAAATCCTCAGTATCGACACGAGTGCGGCGGAAAGACTGCCGGGAGTGAAAGCCGTGGTGACCGGGATCAAAGATACGCCGCGAGGCGCCGTATTCGGGATCATACCTCATACGACAGATCATGTCCTGCTCCCTTACGAGAAAGTAAGGTACGTCGGGGAGGAGGTTGCCGCCGTGGCCGCAATCTCCGAAGATATTGCGGAGGAAGCGGTCGACCTCATCAAGGTGGAATATGAGCAGTTGCCCTATGTCCTGCACGCCGAGGACGCGGTAAAGGAAGGCGCCCCGCTCGTTCACGATCACAGAAAGGGAAACCTTGCCGCCCGTTATCTCGTTGACGAGGGGAATATCGAAGAGGCATTGAAAAACAGCGACTACGTCTGGGAGAAGACCTTTACCTGCGACGTAGCCAGCCACGGTCTGCCCGAGCCCTTCACCGTCATCGCGAGCTATGAGCCTTCAGGCAAATTCAACCTTTGGCTGCAGACCCAGTGCCCCTTTCAGACCCGCCAGGGTCTCGGTAACACCCTTAAAGTGGCGCCGAGCGATATACGCATCCACTCACTGGCGATGGGCGGCGCCCACGGAGGCAGATCCGACACTCCTCCCGGGGCCTTTATCGCATGTCTCCTTTCACGCAAGGCAGGCAGGCCCGTGCAGGTGAAGATGACCCGAGAAGAGGTCGAGGACTGCATGAGGGACAAGGCGGCAAAGGTCTGGAATATCAAGGTGGGCTTCAAGAAAGACGGAACGATAACGGGCAGGGACATACGGATATTCCTCGAGTGCGGCGCCTACGCAAGCAGCGCCATCGTGGAGCTCTGGGTACCGCTCCTTATCGATGAGGTACTGTGGCGAGCGCCGAATTACCGGTATTTGGCGGATCTCATTTATACGAACAAGACCATCAGCTCCATGATGAGGACCCGCGCGCATGTCGGGCCGATGTCGATGGACGTCTGCTTCGACCAGGTGAGCGAAGTGCTCGGTATCGACCCGATCGAATTGCGGCTGAAGAACGCGGTGCTCCCCAATGAGGTCGTTCCTTCCAAGTCGGTGGTGACGAGCACCGGTTTAAGCGAAAGCATCGTGATGGCGGCTGACAAGTCTGGCCTGCGGGAGAAGAAGGGCAACATGGGGCCGAATCGTGGCATCGGCATCGGCTCCGGAAACATGCAGTCCATGTTTTACATGGGCTTCCGCAGCGGATCGACTTCTTTCATAAAATTCAACGACGACGGGAGCTGCACGGTCTTCACGGGCAACTGCGACCTCGGCCAGGGCAACCAGACGATGTTTCTCCAGATTGCCTCGGAGGAGATCGGCATAGAGATGAAGGACATTAAACTCTGTTACGGTGATACGGAGCTCTGTTATCAGGATCCGGGAAATTACTCGATGTCCGCTACCGTCGTGTCCGCAAACGCGGTGAAGAAGGCCGCCCAGGACGCAAAACGGCACCTCCTCGAAATAGCAGGCGACATTCTCGACGTCTCCGCGGACGAGGTCGAGATGAGGGGCAAGGAATTCTTCGTGAAGAGAAGGATCGGAAAGGGAAGAGGCGTCAAGATCGGCGAAGTCTGCCGGACCGCTTTCAAGAGGGGGAAACCTATCTTCGGATTCGGTGATTACCGGGCGAGGATCGACTATTCAGATTTCGGGATAGACATCAAGGAGCCCTATAATGAAAAGACTTACGGCCAGAAAGTGACGGCCTATTCTTTCGGCACCACCACGGTGGAGCTGGAAGTAGACCCGGGTACGGGCCGCATAAAGGTGGAGCGCATCGTGGCCGTCAACGACTGTGGCACCGTGCTCAACCCGCTCCTCGTCAAGGGCAACATGCAGGGCCATATCAATTTCATGCTCGGCCAGGGCTTAATGGAGAGAAACGTGTGGGACCCGAAGACAGGACGGAAACTGACGAGCACCTTCAGGACATACAAGGTACCGACGGCCAACGAAACTCCCGACATAGATATCCATTTTCTCGGCATTCCGGACCCGGACGGCCCCTACGGCGCCAAGGAAGGCTCGTTGGGGTTCGGATGCGGCTTACACGGGGCCATCTCCAACGCGATACATGACGCCACGGGCGTCTGGGTGTACGACGTGCCGATAACACCCGACAAAATGCTTCAGCTCCTCGAAGAGAACAGGAAAAAGTAGACGGGAGAGGTGCGATGAAATACGAGAAACTCTTTTCACCGGTTAAGGTGGGGAATACTATTTTTCCCAACCGCGTCATGTCGACCGCGGCCGTTACCAGGCTGGCAGCGGAAGACGGGCATGTGACACAAAATATTATAGACAGGTACCGGAGGCTGGCGGAAGGCGGCGTCGGCTCGATCGTCGTCGAGGCCGCGGTCGTGCTGCCCTCCAGGAGCTCTTTTAATCTCCGCATCAGCGACGACCAGTTTATCGGCGAGATTAAAGGCTTTGTCAATGAAATGAGGAAGGTCAACAGGGACGTCAGGATAGGACTCCAGCTCATCCATTTCCTGAAGGTCGCGAGGACCGGCTGGCGTCAAATGGTGGAAGACCTGAAACCGGAAGATATCCAGATCATACCGGGGCAGTTTGCGAGTGCCGCGGCGAGGGCCAGGGCCGCGGGCTTCGACTTTGTCGAGCTTCATATGGCCCATTTTACGACCCTTGCATCCTTCCTTTCCCTCGTCAACAAACGCACCGACGAGTACGGAGGAGACTTCGAGGGGCGCGTCAGGCTGCCGACGGAAGTCGTCCTCGCAGCCAGGAAGGCGGCCGGGCAGGACTATACGATAGGCATAAGGATGTTGGGCGAGGAGTTTACGAAGGAAGGGAACACACTGCTGCAGAGCGCGAGGATTGCGAAGCGCATGGCCTTCGTCGGGGTCGATTATATAAGCGTATCCGCTGGCGAAAGGTTCGAAGACGCGGACACGCCTCTGCCCAATTTTCCTCCCTTCGCCGGCACCGGCTACAGCGGCTACCGGATGAGCCCGCGATGGTGGAACCGGGACGGTGTCCAGGTCTATCTCGCGGACGGCGTGCGGGCGGCCGTGAGAGAGGCCGGATTCGACGTGCCTGTGGTATGCGCGGGCAAGATCAGGATGCCCGACCTCGCCGAAGAGGTGCTGGAACAGAATAAGGCGGACATCATAGGCATGGCGAGGACCCTTTTCGCCGACCCGGACTGGCCCCTGAAAGCCAGGGAAGGACGAGACGACGAGATCGTGAAGTGCGCCGCATGCGGTTACTGCAGCGAGTCGGACGAGCGGTATGAAACGGTGACCTGTATAGAATGGCCGAAGGGGGCGCTCAACGCGCCGAAGCCGTGGCTCCTTGCGCCCCCGTGCAAGGCTGCATGTCCGGCGGGCCTCGACATCAGGACCTATATAGACCTCGCGGCGCAGGGGCAATACGAGAAGGCGCTGGAGGTAATCGAAAATAAAGTCCCCTTCCCGGGGTCCATCGGCCGGGTCTGCCCGCACCCCTGTGAAGGGGCATGCAATCGCGGATTATTCGACAAGGCGATCGCCATAAACGGACTGAAGCGCTTCGTCACCGATATGGCGTGGCAAAGGCCAAAAAAGGATATTTACCCTTTCCCGAGAACAAGAGAAGAGAGAGTGGCGATTGTGGGATCGGGCCCCGCGGGGCTTAGCGCCGCCCTCACCCTCGTAAGGCTCGGCTACGGTGTGACGGTATTCGAGGCGGCCTCCGTGCCGGGAGGCATGCTCACCCTCGGTATCCCCGCGTACCGCCTGCCTAAGCACATAGTGGCGTCGGAGATCGACACGATAAAGAGATACGGGGTCGAGATACGCCTCAACAGTCCTGTCGGGACCGGCGGCATGCCGCTTGACGGCCTTTGGGATCAGGGCTACCGGGCATTGATCCTTGCCACAGGGGCCCATAAGGGCCGGGATTTGGGCATAGACGGCGAGTCCCTGGCGGGCTTCACTTACGGGACCGCCTTCCTGAAGAGTATCAACCTGGGTTCGCCGGTGACCGTGGGGGAGAAGGTCGTCGTACTCGGTGGGGGCAACGTCGCCATCGATGCCGCGAGGTCCGCTCACCGCCTCGGCGCAAAAGCGGTTTCCTTGATCTACAGGAGAACAAGAGACGAAATGCCCGCTTTTCCCGAGGAGGTAGAGGCCGCGGAGACGGAAGGAATAGAGATCATCTACCTCGCGACACCGGTTAAGGTGATGGGGAAAGACGGCAATGTCACCGGCCTGCGGTGCATCAAAACGGAAATGGGCGAGCCCGACGAGAGCGGAAGAAGAAGACCCCTGCCTGTGGCAGGCTCGGAATTTGACGTCTCCGCGGACACGGTCATCGCGGCGGTCGGTGAAGTGCCTGATGTCACGTCTCTCGGGGGAAAGTTTGTCATTTCCGCGACCGGCGCGCTCATGGTCCATGAATACTCTAAAGTGACCAATATTGCAGGAATATTCGCGTGCGGAGACGTGGTATCGGGCCCGGCTACCGTGATAGAGGCAATAGCGGCAGGCCAAAGGGCCGCAACGGGCGTCGACAGATTGCTTAAAGGGGAACCGCTCGACTACGAAGAACCGCCAACTGCCACGATACCTCTCGAAGAGGTGGAAATCGGACGGTTCAGGAAGCGCGAGCGCCGCCAGATTACCTGCCTGCCGAAAGAGGCGAGGCTGGGCAATTTCGCCGAGGTTGATTCCACTTTTTCGGAACTGGCCGGGCTTGCCGAGGCCGACCGGTGCTTCCAGTGCGGTCTCTTCCCCAATAAGGAAAAGAACAACCCCGCGGGTGCTGCCGGGGATGCCGGCAAGGGGTAAAGGACCGATGTACAATATATAGAGATGAGGAGGGATTACCCATGGCGAAAGAATGCTGCAACGTATTCGATGAAATGTACAAGCGGAAAAAGTTTACCTGGAGTGATGCCGTAAAGAAGGGCAAGATCATCTCCGTGTCCGGAACGGTGGCGACCGACGAGAACCATCGCACTATTCATGCGGGTAACCTCGAAGCCCAGATGCGCTATATTTACGAAAGCGTGAAGACGCTGCTGGAAAAGATGGGCGCAAGCATGGACGATGTGATCAAGACGACCGACTATATCACCCCTCAGGCCGTCGCCGACTATGGCAAGACAGGCGCAATACGGCAGGAGTATTTCACACAGGGCAGTTATCCGGCGGCAACCGGCATCGTTGTCCACAGCCTGCTGCGGCCCGATTGGCTGATAGAAATAGAGTTCCTCGCGGTGGTCGATTAGGGAGAGTAATAATGCGGCCAGGGGGGTCAATCTCGCTGTTGCGAGGATGACCCCTTAAAGCCGAGCTCCCGCGAGATGAGCTTCGCGGTCGCCTCGAGCTTCTCTACCACTTGTCCCACGTTCTCTTCCAGAAGACGGAATTCCTGCAGGCTTGCGCCTAAGGCTGCCACTGTATTCCCCATTGCCCCATGCAAGGGCACGCCTATCTGAATTACCCCATCGAAAAACTCGCCGCGCTCCAGGAAGTAGCCCTTTCGGCGTGCCTCGTTCAGCCTCGCCCTGATGTCCTCTATTTTAGTGGGTGTTTGCTCCGTGTGCTTTCTCAGGGGATACACCTGGAGCAGCCTCTCTTTCGTGGAAGGATCGAAGAAAGCGAGCAGGGTCAATCCGAGGAAGTTTTCCGTCGGCGGCATCTTGGCCCCGAGATGCGACGGCAGTCTCAGTATGCTGTCACCTTCCCTTTTGTCGATGTATGAGAACTGATCGTTTATGATGACGCCGACGAGTATGGTGGCCTTCAGTGTTCGGGCAACCGCGTCGAGGTGAGGCGAAGCGGACTTTCTCACGGACGTGGAGCTGTAGACGACTCCTCCCAGATCGAGAAAACGCAGGCCAAGCCTGTACAGGCGCTCTTCCTGGTCATATCTTATATAGCCGTTCTTCTCCATGGTCCGCAGGATTCTGAAGACAGCCGATTTGTCCAGCTTGGTCCTCTTGGTCAATTCATCAAGCGTAAAGGCGCTCTCGTGCTGCGAGTAGTTGTCCAGTATCTTCATGGCCTTTTCCAGGACCTTTACGACGTATTTTTCATGCTGCACACCGTTCTTGCCCATCTGCCCTACCAATAGATCGCTGTTTATCAATATATAATAAATCTGCACACAAAAAAAGAACTTCCCCCTCACCGTGCTCGCGGCGCCCGGTCTCGGCCATCGTATTGGACGTGGGATCTCTTCTTGAGAAGCGGCCGGCTAAGGCGCCTGACCGAGTGCTGACCGGGATGGCCCGCACTCGGTCAGGCGATTGCCCTCGCTCACTCCGACTTGTAGGGGAAGGGTACTTTCAATTCCTTTTCTCTGTTGGACCAATAACCTATGCGTGCCGTAATGAACTGAAAGTACGAATCGATCTCGGACGCCTTCAGCCCTTTGGCCATCATATCCTTCTTGTAGTCGGTGAAAACGGGCTCCACGGCCTTCTTCCACCTGTTTCCTTCTTCCTGGGTCAAATAGATGAGCTGCCCTCCGCTCTTCTTAAAATACTCGATGGACTCGCGGTCTATATCGTTCCACACCACGGCCTGCTTATCGGCCCATTCGGCGGCGACGTCCGTAAATATCTTCTGGATGTCGGCGGGGAGGCTGCTCCACTTTGCCTTGTTCATGACCACATAGAAGGTGAAGACACTTCCGACCTGCAGAGGCGGGGTGGCATATTTCACTATGTCTCCCAATTTGTAACCCATGATCTGTTCGAAGGGCCCGTATGCGCCTTCGACGACGCCCTTGTTGAGGGACTCGTAAATGTCTGCCATCTCGACTGGCATGGGTGTGCCGCCAAGGGCCTTCACGATGTCGGCGACCCGGCTCACTGCCCTGAGCTTCACACCCCTCAGGTCCTCCAGTTTCCTTACGGGTGTCTTTGCCGTATAAACGACGTTCGGGCCGCACGCATGAAAGTAGAGCACGTGAACGACGTCAAATTCCTTGGGTTTGAACTTGTTGTAGAAGTCGTTGGCTACGTGGGTGGATACCCAGCCGCTGGGGAAGCCGAGAGGGAGATCGAGAGATTCCATCACCGGGAAACGACCCCTGGTTGCGGCAAAATTGGCAAGTCCGATGTCCGCGACTCCTGTGCTCACCGCCTGAAACATTTTGGGATGCGTTGCCAGGGTCCCTCCGGGAAAGTAGGTGATTTCAACGCGCCCGTTCGTGCGCTTCTTTATCTCGTCGCAGAACTGTGACGCGACCTTCGCATTCATGTGAGAGGGATGGTAATAATTGGCGAATTTCATCTTGATCACATCGGCGGCAAAGAGATGTACGGTGAACCCCAAGAACAATGCGAAAAACAAAAGCATGGAAACCATTCTCTTTTTCATTACGATAACCCTCCTTCATTCGATCGGTTTCTGTCACACACGACTTCTTCCCCGTGATTACCTCTCTTTGGTCACTTGAACATCGACGGAAGCCAGAGCGCTATCTGTGGAAAGAACACCAGGAGTATCCCGGCAAAAACCATGGCGGCCAGGAAGGGGTATACCCCCTTGTATATGGTCGCTATCGGCACCTTGGTGATATTTTTGACCACAAAAACGACGATTGCCATTGGTGGAAGCACGACTCCGATCATGACCGTCAGGCCGATCATTATGCCGAGCCATAGAGGGTCGAATCCAAGTTTCATCAGCGTCGGGTAGAAGATCGGCGTGGCGAGAATCATGAAGGCGAGGTCCTCGATGAAGGAGCCGCCTATCTGGTAGATCATAAAGATCAGGAAAAACACGAAGTAACGATTGAGATTCAAGGTTGAGACCCAGTCGGCCGTGATCTGGGGAATATTGGTGATGGCGATGAAATGGCCGAGGATGAACGAACCTACCAGAAGCATAAAAATCATGCAGGCAGTCTGAAGGGATTCGTATAGGGACCTGACGTACGTCTTGAAGTTCATGCCCTTCCGCAGGACGGACAGGAGGAGCACGAAGAATGTCCCGACGCTCCCCGCCTCGGTAGGCGTGAAAAAACCTTTCATTATTCCGCCGACCACAAGCAGGAAGACGGCAACGACCCATAAGGTCTCCGGAAGGGTTGACAGACGCGCCCGCCAGGTCGACAATTCTCCCCGGCCGGCAATCGATGGGTTGATCTTGGCCCAGAAAAAAATGATCGCGATGTAGAGGGCAGCCAGGAGGAGGCCAGGCATGAGGCCGGCGAGGAAGAGTTTGCCTATGGGCTGTTCGGTAATCACCCCATACAAAATCAGCGTCACGCTTGGGGGCATGATGACGCCCAGGGTACCTACCGTCGCCACGACCCCGGTCGACAACCGCTTGTCGTATCCGTACTTATCCATCTCGGGGATCGCGACACTCGCGAAGGTCGCGGCCGTTGCCGTGGAGGATCCGCAAATCGCCTTGAAGCCCGTCGCCGCGGCCACCGTTGCCATTGCGAGGCCGCCGGGGATATGGCCGACGAACCTATACGCCGAAGTGTATAATCTCGCGGCTATGCCGGAATGGAAAGCAATCTGACCCATGAGGATGAACAGGGGAAAGACCGTATATCCATACGACGAGACCACATCATAGAAGTCCCGGCCGACGAGTATGAGGGCGGAGTGGAAAGACACAAGATAGGCGAAGCCAAGGAAGCCCACTATCGCCATGGCGAAACCTATTTCGATACCCGTCACGAAGAGCAGCAGTACCGCGCCGATCCCCACGAGTCCAACCGTTACCTCACTCATCGCCTGCCTCCAATTCTTCGCACTATATCAAAAAACACGACGACGGCCTGCAGAAAGCACATCGCGCCTATGAGATAGATGATCGGATATACCGGCCACTTGAGGGTCAAAAGAAGCTCACCCGATGTCCTGAATTCTTCGGAGAGGACAAAAAGTGCCACCCCGAGGACAATAAACAGGAGGATCACCATGACCCTCGTGATTATCTCCATTACATGCTTCGCGCCCTCCGGGAGACGATCGACGACGAAGTCCATGAAGACGTGTCCGTTATCCCACGATGAAAGTGGAAGGGCAAAAACGATGACGATTGCGCCGGACAGGCTCACAAGCTCGTACACACCTACCAGGGGTTTCCCGATGGCCCTCATGATGATATCGAGGACGGTCACACTGAAAAGGAAGGTGAGTACAACGGCCGATATAGCCCTCAGGCAGCGGCTTAGACTTACTATCGCATTCACGGGATACTCCTTTTCGCGTCATAATTGCGCAATACGAAACAATATTTCTTATTGTAATAAATCGTGCGGAAAGGTGTCAAGAAAATATTTCGTAGGGTCCGGCCGACCGGGCCCCATATTTGACCGGGAAAGGCGGCGGAAAGACGACAACGGAGGCTATTTTGAGGGGATCTGCGTCCGGGAGCAGTTAAGGGCCAAAGGACATTCGGGCTAAAGGCGTTTCGCCGAACCCGCTCGCCGGCCTATCATGGATTTATAGGGAGGGTACCGAATGAACGGGGCTTTCTTTCAACAATGCGGCCAGGGGTTTATGTCATGCTCTGTCTGTACGGAAGGATACGGAGGGCAATCGGCGGCGGTCGCGACGGGCCCTTCCGATCGGTATCATGTACCGCCGACGGACCAGGCGAACCGGCACCCCGATTCCGTCCCGGAGGAGTGGTGCTTTCCCTATCCCTTTGCCCCATCTCCCGGGAACGCCAGCGCCTTGGCCAGGACGTAGGCCGCCTGTAGCGCCTCCGTGGGGCACAGGGGGAAGCATTCCTTGCAGCTCCAGCACTCCTTCGCTGCTATCTGGGGGATGAAGCTGATCTCTTTCCTTATGCCCCTGTCGACGAAGCCGATGGCGTTCTTCTTCTTGACCTCGTTGCAGTACCTTACGCAGAGGCCGCAGTGGACGCAGAATGAGGGCTCTTTCTCGAAGCGGTCCCTGTCCGCTCCGTACTGTCTCGCCAGGTCCTGCAGATCGAAGGCGTCCGGCGCATGGGCAAGGAGCAACTGGAGGATCATCTTGCGGATCCTGTCCACCTTCTCGGAGCGGGTCTTCACGACCAGGTTCTTCTCCACCGGGTAGACGCAGGAGACGACGAGCCTTGTCGACCCTCGGGCTTCCAGCTCCACGATGCAGAGCCGGCAGCCGCCGTAGGGCTCCAGCTTCTCGTGGTGGCAGAGGGTCGGGATCGTGATACCGGCGGCCCTCGCCGCTTCCAGCACGGTCATCCCCGGCGTCGCGCTCACTTCTCTTCCATCGATGGTGAAGGTAATATCACTCATTTTTGTTTACTCTCCCTGACTATCGTCCTCGCTTCTTCGGGAAGGGGAGGCGGCACGGGCACGCCGGAGATCTTCGTCACCGCCCGGAACTTCGGGGGGCAGACTTCGAAGCACGTCCCGCACTTCGTGCATTTCTCCTGGTCGATCATATGGATCAGGTTCTTGCCGCCTATGATCGCTCCGGTGGGGCACTTCTTCCCGCACGTCGTACAGGCGTTGCATTTGGCAGGGTCGATATAATAGGCGATCAGCTCTTTGCAGGATAAGGCCGGGCACCTCTTCTCCTTGACATGGGCCTCGTACTCGTCCCTGAAGTACTTCAGGGTACTCAGGAAGGGGTTGGGGGAGCTCTTGCCTAACGCACAGAGGGCGGCTTCCTGCGCCGTCTCGGCCAATTCTTCCAGGAGCTCTATGTCTCCTTCCTTTCCTTTTCCCTGAGTGATGTTCGTGAGGAGTTTAAGCATCTGCCTCATGCCTTCACGGCAGGGGACGCACTTGCCGCAACTTTCGTCGGTGAGGAAGTCGAGGAAGTACCTGGCGACGTCGGGCATGCAGGTATCTTCGTCCATGACGATCATCCCGCCGGAGCCCATNNCTGCACCGCCTTGAACTTCTTGCCGCCGGGGATGCCGCCGCCTATCTTGAAGATGATATCGCGAAGCGGGGTGCCCATGGGGACTTCCACGAGGCCCGTATTGGTGATCTTGCCGACGAGGGAGAATATCTTCGTGCCCTTGCTGCTGTCGGTGCCAATCTGGGTGAACGCATCGGCGCCTTTATTGATGACCAGGGGCACGTTGGCCCAGGTCTCGACGTTGTTCAGGACGCTCGGCCTGCCCCAGAGGCCCACGACGTTCGACCGGACGTACTTCGGCCTGGGCTCTCCCGCCCTGCCTTCCAGCGCCGTCATCAGGGCGGTCGATTCGCCGCAGACGAAGGCGCCTGCCCCCTGGTGGACCTTCACGATGAAGTCGAAGCCGGAGCCGAGGATGTTCTTGCCGAGAAGGCCGTATTCCTCCGCCTTGGCTATGGCCGTGTTCACGTGCTCGACCGCAAGCGGGTATTCCTGGCGGACATAGATGTAGCCCTCGTGGGCGCCGACGGCATATGCCCCTATCGTCAGCCCTTCGAGGACCGCGTGGGGATTTCCTTCGAGGAGGCTCCTGTCCATATAGGCGCCGGGGTCCCCCTCGTCCGCGTTGACGATCACATATTTTATAGGCTCGGCGGCATTGCGGGAGCCTTCCCACTTGCTCCCCGCGGGAAAGCCGCCTCCCCCCCGGCCCCTGAGGTTGGCCTTCTTGACTTCCTGAAGTACCTGCTCGGCGCTCATCCCCGAGAGGACCTTGGCGAGTGCCGCATAGCCGCCTATCGCCAGGTAGTCGTCGATGCTCGAGGGGTCGATGCCGGCGTTTGCGCCGAAGACGATCCGCTCCTGGTGCTTGTAGAAGGGGATGTCCGATTCATGGACGATCTTCTCGTTGGTGGCGGGGTCGGTATAGAGCAGGCGCTCGACGACCCTGTGCTCCTTTATGGTCTCGGAGATGATCTCGGGGACGTCCTTCGGCTCTATGTTGAAGTAACATATCTCCTCGGGGTGGATGACGACGATGGGGCCCCTCTCGCAAAAACCGTGGCACCCGGTCCTCCTGACGTCCACATTATCGCCCAGGCCCTGACTCGCGATCTCCTGGGATAAGGCCGCGGCGACCTCCACGCTGCCGGAGGCGTTGCACGCGGACCCGGAGCAGAGCGTGATGCAGGGTCTCGAAGGGTCCCTCTTTGCCAGGATCTCTTTCCTGATCTCTTCCAATTCTGCGGGAGTCTGTATCCTACTCATAGTTTTTTAACACCTCTGCCGTCTTGGACGGCGCCATCTTGCCGTGGGTTTTTCCATCGACTTCCATCACCGGCCCCAGGGCACAGCAGCCGAGGCAGTTCACGGTCTGCAGGCTGAACTTCAGGTCCAGGTCCGTCTCGCCGGGTTTGATCCCGGTCAGGTCCTGGACCGTGTCGAGGACGCGCGTGGCGCCTCTGACGTGGCAGGCGGTGCCCATGCAGATGTGGATCTCGTGGCGCCCTTTGGGAACAAGGCTGAAGGCTTTATAGAAGGTAGCTATGTGCTGCACCCTCGTTAAAGGAACTTGCAGTTTCTCGGCCACCCTCGCTAATGCTTCCTTGGGGAGCCAGTGGTTCTCGCCCTGGATCTCCAGCAATACCTGGATGAGTGAGCTGGCCTCATGGTGGTGCTTATCGATAATCTGATCGATCCTCTCGTTATCCATAGTCCCTTCCTTCTCTACGCGAGGGCGTAGCACTTCTCGCTTACATCGTAGCGGACCAGCCCGTGCCTCGACGAGGTGTTCATGTGCCGGGATACCTCGGAGGGGGTGAGGCCCAATATTTCTGCGATCTTACCGGTAGAGAGGGACTTCTCCTTCAGGAGCAGCAGGATTTGG
>PLSJ01000358.1 GCA_003165115.1 Syntrophaceae bacterium
TCGGACTGGTATCGGTCACCGTCCACAATACGGTGCTCGACGGGAAGTGATTGGAGGTTCCGTCATCGGTCCTCAGCTCCCACTTGATCTGGCCGCCCGTGCCACCCATGTAACCGGGGGTCACGTTCTGGTACTGCTGGACGATCCTGTCTATGGTGCCGTTGTGCGTACACATAAACCGCACGGCTACCTGACCGTCGGGACCGATCATCAGATTCCCCAACGCGTCCATGGCGACGGAGGAGCCGTAATAGCCCAACGGGTTTGCATAGCCGGTGGCGGCCATCATGCCTAACGAAAGCGTCGCGGCCAAAACGAACATTACCTTGGATCTCATATGAATCACCTTCCTCATCGTGCACAATCCGTACTCTCGCTCAGGATACGCCGTTCCCGGACTATCCTTAGCCGCGCCGCGGGCATTGCACCCCGCGCGCGCCGAAAAGCAGTATAGCCCAGTTATAACCGAAAAGTCTACAGCAATTTATACTAAACCTGATGCGCCGATACGGGGTTTCCGTAGCCCCGAAGCCCTTTCTCATGGAGGCAAAAGTTGATAATCGCCTTTTGGGTCCTGGTGCTCCTTGTCCTTTACGTCTATGCAGGGTACCCCCTGATCGTCTCGCGGATGGCCAAATATTTTGCAAGACCCAAACCGCCCGATGGGGGCCGCAACCCTTTTGTTTCTCTCATTATTACGGCCTACAACGAAGAAGGCGCCATCCGCGACAAGCTGATCAACTCCCTCGGCCTCTCATATCCCGAAGACCGGCTTGAGATCATCGTGGTCTCGGACGGGTCCACGGACCGCACGGACGAGATAACGCGGGGCTTTGCGGACCGGGGCGTCCGTCTCGTCAGGATGGGCTCCAACAAAGGAAAGAGCGCCGCCCAGAACATGGCGGCGAGCGAAGCGCGTGGAGAGATCCTGGTCTTCAGCGACGCGGACGTAGAGCTGGACGAGGGCACGCTCGCCACGATCGTAAGGCCCTTCGCGGACCGCAGGGTAGGCTGCGTGGCGGGCAAGATCGGGTACGTATTGAGTCGTGAGACCGGGGTAACACGGGCGGAAAACCTGTACTGGAGGTACGAATTCCATCTGCGGCAGCGGGAAAGCGAACTCGGAAACCTGGCCATGGGGAGCGGCCTGTTCGCGATCCGCAGGGGGCTTTTCACGCCCCTCGATTCGGACGTCGGTGATGACTTCGTCCTCCCCATGAAGACAGCCATGAAAGGGTACAGGGTGATCTTCGAGCCGGATGCGCGGGGACGCACGGTGCTCTATCAGAGCCGCGCGGAAGACATGTTCGCCACCAAGCTTCGGATCATCACAAAAGACCTGCGCGGCCTGTTCTTCTGCAGGAGGATACTCAATCCCTTTTCCTATCCCCTTTATGCCTGGGGACTCATATCCCATAAGCTGCTGAGATGGCTGGTGCCCTATTTCCTTATCGGGATACTCGCCTCCAGTCTGGAGCTCCGCTACCACCCCTTTTACAGGACGACGATCGTCGTCCAGATCATCTTCTACGGTCTTGCGCTTCTCAACCTGTCGATGGGGTCGCGGGGGAAAGAATCCCGCCTCCTCTATATCCCGTCGTCTTTCTTCCTGATAAATTCGGCCGCCTTCATAGGTGTGCTAAGGTTCATCGCGGGCAGGAAATCCGGGCGCTGGCAGCCGGTCCGATAGCCATGAAGAACATACTCACCATCGACGTGGAAGACTGGTACCAGTCCTCGGTAGACGTCCTGCTGAGGAAGGGCTATTGCGCCGAATGCCGTCCGATACCCTCCCTGCGGGTCGTGTCCAACACCATGCGCCTCCTGGACATCCTCGCGGAGTTCGGGGCCAAGGCGACCTGCTTCGTGCTCGGTACCGTGGCGGAGACCTATCCCTCCCTCGTCCGCCGTATCACGGATGCCGGACACGAGGTGGCGACCCACGGGTACGGTCACGAGCTGGTCTACAGCCTCGACAGAGAGAGTTTCCGCTCGGACATAGTCCTTTCGAAAAAGCTCCTCGAAGATATCGTCGGGCAGGAGGTTTGGGGCTACCGCGCGCCCTATTTTTCCATCACACCGGCCTCGGCCTGGGCGCTGCAGGTGCTGACGGAATCAGGCATTACGTTCGATGCGAGCATGTTCCCGATCCGGAGAGGGCTGTATGGTTTCCCCGGCGGCGGGCGGTTTCCCCATATCGTCGGACTGGCAAACGGCCGTTCCCTGCTCGAGCTGCCCGTCTCGACGCTCCGCCTCCTGGGCCAAAACCTGCCCTTTGGCGGTGGGGGCTATTTTCGTCTCGCGCCCTACGCGGTCATTAAAAGGGCCCTTGAGTCGCTCAACAGGGCAAAGCAGGTCGCGGTCTTCTACATGCACCCATACGAGCTGGATACCGAAGAGCTCAAGGGACCATTACCGGCAGAGAACCGGAGGACCCGTCTCTTCCGATGGAGCCAGCGTCTTAACAGGGAGAAAACGGAATCGAAGATAAGGAGGCTCCTGAGTGACTTTACATGGACCTCTATCAGCGACTGGGCCGATGGCGGAAACGGCGGTTAAGGCCGGGGACGCGGTCTGCGAAGAAGCGAGAGGCCGGGAGCTGCGATGGGACAGCCAGGCCGAGGCGTTGATGCGGCTTTTTGGGTCGGTCTGGGGGAGGGACCGCATCACGGGCAGGGACTATTTCGAGTGGCAGTTCCTGGAAGGCCCCAAGGGAAAGCCCATCGCCTATTGCGCGCAGCCCGACCGTGAAAAGGCGCCGCTCGCCGGCATCTACCTGGTTATGCCCGCGACGCTGCTTTCCGGTTCCGGCGCCCTCGACTTCAGTATCTCCGTCTACACCGCCACCCATCCCGCGTACCGGAAGCAGGGCATCTTCCGTGACCTGGCCCTCCTCACGTACGAAAAGTGCAGGGAGAGGTCCATTTCCGGCACGGTGGGCATCCCCAACAATAACTCCCTGCCCGGCTTCCGCGGCCTCGGCTTCACCGTATTGGGCCAGATGGAGGTCGTGGCGCGCTTAGCCTCCCCTTTTGCCGCCTCCGAGGCGGGCCCGCCCGTGAGACAATTTACCACCGCACGGAACCTCTGCGCGATCGACTGCGGCCTCGACCGGGCGAAAGCACGGTCCGGGACGGTCCTGTTCGAGCGGGGGGCCGAGTTTCTGGCCTGGCGCTATCTCCGCTGTCCCGGCATCCGCTACCGCATTTTCGGCTGCGTCGATCGCGGGGAAAAACTCGTCGGCCTCATAGTGCTCCGGTCCGCGAGGCGAAAAGGCCTGCCCCTCACTGTCATCGTCGACTTCCTCGTAAACGAGACGGCCCCCGACGCGGACCTGACGGCCCGCGCCCTCCTCCGGCAGGCCCATCTCTTTGCGTGGACGCGCCTGGCCCCCGTCGTCATTACCCTGGTCAATCCTTTTTCCCATGAAGCACGCATGCTGGCAGGAAACGGCTTCAGGAGCATGTGGAAGAAGATGCTGCCCCACGAAAGCAACCTGATCCTGAAACTGCATACCGACGGGCCGCCCGGCCTCGCCAGGCAGCTTACGGACTTCAGGAACTGGCACTTTTCTTTCGGTGATTACGACATCTTTTAACAGGGGCGCAAAGGAAGGGAGGACCGCCTCCTTTGAGTCCACGCGCCGCACGTCGGGGTGATTCGATGCCAAAACTTTTCCGCAAGGTGAAGAGCGCCCTTCCACTCCTGTTCCATGGAAGGGTCGGCGCCTTTCTCTACGTCTCGTGAGGAAGACCACATGGCGCGCCTTCAGGCGTGAGATCCGCTTTGCGCGATTGGACGATGAAGAGTGCCGGAGGCTGGAGGCCGCGTGGCTTCGGTCTCCGGGGAAACCCGTACCCGTGCTGTGGCGGCTTCTCACGCCGGTGCGGCGGCCGGCGCCCTCATTCGGCAGGCTCCTCTCCGCGTTGAAAAACCTGGCGCCCATCGCCGCCGCCCTGGTCCCGAAGCAGCGCACCTATGAACCCGGATTTCAGCGCGTATCGAGCGGACCCCAGGAACTGGCCCTCCTCGTTCGGAGATTACGGCATCATTGAGCCCGCGCACACATCGGGCGACTTAAATGGCAAGCCCAACCGTATGACAACACCCTTACGGTACATCCGCGCCCGCGATACAGCCTCCCCTTTAGCCGCCCCCGCCCCCCGCTAGGACCCGCCTTCTTCCAAAAAACCCTTGACAGGGACAACACAGCATTGTACATCTGTGCTATGCTATTGTTCGTCATCCGATGAACCACCCGGCCCGCGCAAGAGGTCTCGGCAGCGGGGACGGCACGGTACGGCAATTGACGAATCAGCCTGAAAGGGGGACAATCCATGGAGAAGTATTTTTTGAACGGCCACAAGGCCAAGGCCTATTTCCAGCTTCCGAAAGACTGGGAAGTTGTCAAACACGCGGTGCTGAAACCCGAGAAAACGAGCGCATCCATTTCCCGGCTGGTGAGCGACTCGATCGCCAATCCCATAGGTACGGAGCCCCTTGGCCGGCTCGCCAAGGATAAAAAGCGGATCGTCATCATCGTGGACGACGGCGCGAGGACCACGCCGAAGAAGGCGATTCTGGCCCCTCTCGTGGAGTACCTCCGTGAACAGGGCGTACAAAACAGCCAGATCACGGTCCTGATCGGGACCGGCACCCACCATCCCGTGCCCGATGCCGAAATCGGGCACCTCTATGGAGATGCGCTCTGCAGGGACGTCAGGGTTGTCAACCATGACAGCCGCGCCGCGGACCTGGTTTCCGTGGGGACCCTGAAACACGCGGGTGACCTGAAAATCAATGCTCTGGCCGCAGGGGCGGACTTGCTGATTGCTGTCGGGTCCGTTCTCCCCCATCCTTTCGCGGGCTTCGGGGGCGGCGCGAAGCTGGTGCTGCCGGGGATCGCGAGCTATGAGTGCGTCAGGGACCATCATGTCGCCCTGATGATCGCACACGGGGTGTTCGCGGGAAGCGGGGAAAATAACCCCTTTCTCAAAGAGGTCCGTGAAGCGGGCAGGCTGGCGAAGCTCGCGTTCATCGTCAACGCGGTGTATGACTCCGATGACGACGTGAAAGCCATCGTGTCCGGCGACCTTGAAGAGGCCCACAAGGCAGGCATCGAGATGTGCCGGAAAGAGATGGGCGTGCGTTTCGACCGGCCCGCGGACGTGACGTTGATGTCGGCCTTTCCTTACAACGAGGGCCCTCAGATCCTGAAGCCGCTCTACGCCTCGAACGCAGTCACAAAGAATGGCGGCGTGGTGATACTTTATGCTGACTATATCAAAGGCGGGTTCGCGGAGCCGCTTCTCGGGGCGTTCGACACCGCCTTTGCAAAAGCGGGAGGCAACGCGAGACAGCTCGTCAAGGATAACACCCGTGACAATAAACCGCTCATCCCCGGTCTGGCGATGGATTTCAATTCCGCTCTCAACATGACGTTGCTCTACGCGGACCGCACGAAAATGTTCCTCGTGTCGGGAGACGCCGACAAGGCGCAGGCTGCCCGGCTGGGCTTCGAGTACGCCGCTTCCGTCCAGGACGCCATCGATACGGTCGCAAAAAGACTCCCCAGGGCGACGGTCAACATACTCCCGTCGGGAGGGGTCGTGCTGCCCGTGGTACCGGAGGGGATGCAGATTCAGTGGTAGCGCCGTAGTAACGACGCACCGGGCGCCTGAATGCTTTTTCGTCATCCTCCTGACCCGGGGATAACCACCTTCATCCTTATCGCTGCCCGCCGGTAGAGGCGAAAACCGGTTGACTTGGCGTTATGACTAGTGATATATACCGGTAAGGGAAGAAGGCGATTCCGCTTTTCCACGAGAAAGAACTGACGGGTGATCCATCGTGCTCAGCTTCACCTCCGCCGATTATTCGGCGATTCTGCTGTCCCTCAAGGTAGCCGTCACCGCGACACTCCTGTCGCTGCCTTTCGGTTTTGCCGCGGCCTATCTCATGACGTTCCGGAAATTCCGCGGCCGGGTTTTGCTCGATGTATTCGTCAACCTGCCCCTGACCCTGCCGCCCGTGGTAGTCGGCTACTTTCTCCTGCTCCTCCTCGGCCGGAACGGATGGATCGNNAAATGGTGCTTCAGCCGCTCGGCATCAACCTGATCTTCACCTGGAGGGCGGCGGTCGTTGCCACGGCCGTGGTCGGCTTCCCCCTGATGGTCAGGTCGATGCGCACCGGCATGGAGACGATAGACGAGCGGCTCATCCAGGCTTCCCGCACCCTCGGCGCCGGACTGTTCGATTCTATTTTCACGGTGATCCTGCCCCTTTCGATGCGCGGCATTATCGCCGGCTCCGTCCTGATGTTCGCGCGCGGGCTGGGGGAATTCGGAGCCACCATCATCGTGGCCGGCAACATCCCCGGCGTGACCCAGACCATCCCCCTTGCCATTTACGAATATGTCAGCTCTCCCCGGGGGGACGTCATGGCGATGGCCCTCTGCCTCGTCTCCGTCGCCATCTCCGTTGCGGTGCTTTTCTTCCACGAATGGCTCGGCGCGCGCATGGTCAGGACTGATTGACGTGGAGCTTCGGGTTGTCCTGCAAAAGCGCTACGGCGCCTTCTTTCTCGATGCGGACTTTGATCTCAAAGGGGAGCGGATCGGGATATTCGGCCCCTCGGGGAGCGGCAAATCGACCCTGGTCAGCCTGATCG
>PLSJ01000052.1 GCA_003165115.1 Syntrophaceae bacterium
GCCTTGTACCTGCAGGACGTGGACAACGTGTACAACATCAAATGGAACGACTCGGTCCTCTACGGGGACATCTACCTGGAGCCGGAGCGCGAATACTCGGTCTACAACTTCGAGGAGGCGGACGCATCCATGCTGCGCCGGCTCTTCGACAGCTTCGAGGCGGAAGGGGAAAAGCTGCTGAAAGGCAGGGGGCTTGTCTACCCCGCCTACGACTTCTGCCTGAAATGCTCCCATGCCTTTAATGTCCTCGACGCCCGCGGGGCCTTAAGCGTGACGGAGCGGACAAACTATATCGCACGGGTGCGGAACCTCGCCAAGTTGTCTGCCGAGCTGTACGTAAGGAAGCGGGAAGAGGCTGTTCTGCCGCTCGGCGGGGAGGGCTCCCGATGAAACCGTTCCTGATCGAGATAGGATGCGAGGAGCTGCCGAGCCGCTTCATCAGGCCCGCGAAAGAGGGTCTGGCGAAGGCGATCAAGGATGGCCTCGCCAACATGCGCATCCGTTGCGGGCAATTTCGCGTCTTCGGCACGCCGAGGCGCCTGAGTGTGCTGATCGACGACGTGGAAGAGAAGCAGCAGGAGAGCGTGACGATAAAATTCGGCCCGCCCGCCGACCGCGCCTATGACGCCGGTGGTAAGCCTCTGCCCGCGGCAATCGGGTTCGCGCGTTCTCAGGGCGTCGACGTCTCCGAGCATCAAATCCGGCGGAAAGAGGCGGCCGACCTCATCTGCGTGGAGAAAGTCGAAAAAGGCGCACCCACGATCGAGGTGCTCGCCTCCATCCTTCCGGACTGCATCGCCCGCATCCCTTTCCAGAAGAAGATGCGCTGGGGCAGCGGCACGTTCGAGTTCGGCAGGCCCGTGCACTGGATCGTCGCGCTCTTCGGTGACGAGGTGATCCATTTTGACGCGGCGGGCGGAGTTTCGAGCGGCAACGTCTCTAAGGGGCACCGCTTCCTGGCCCCCGGCACGGCCGTCGTCACGGACATCTCCCGCTACCTGGACGAGATGAGGGCGCGCTACGTCATCGTGGACGACGCGGAGAGGATGACGGTGATGAAGGCCGCGATACACGCCATCGAAGAAAAGTCCGGCGCGCTGTCCGTCGCCGACGCGGCCCTGCTGGAGGAGATCTGCTACATTACCGAGTATCCCCACGGCCTCATGGGCGCCTTCGACGCCGCCTACCTGGAGCTGCCCAGGGCGGTGCTCGTCAACGTCATGAAGGGCCACCAGCGCTACATCCCGCTTGAGAGGCAGGACGGCTCACTGGAAGCCGCCTTCATCTTCTTCGCCAACACGCTCCCGGCCGAACCCGCCCAGGTGATAAGGGGGAACGAAAAGGTGCTCAGGGCGCGCCTCGCGGACGCCCGCTTCTTTTTCGACGAAGACAAAAAGACAAGGCTCGACGCGCTCTATGCGAAGCTCGACGCCGTCATGTTCCACAAACGGCTCGGGAGCCTGAAAGATAAGACGGAGCGGGTAGGCAGCCTCGGTGCGCGGCTCGCGCCCGCCCTCGGGGTAGCCGATCCGGCGCGCGTCAGCCGGGCGGCGATGCTCATCAAGGCCGACCTCCTCACCCACATGGTGGGCGAATTCCCCGAGCTTCAGGGGACGATGGGCAGGATATACGCGGCGCACCAGGGCGAGGACATGGAAGTGGCCCGGTCGATCGAAGAGCACTACTACCCGTCAGGCACGGACGGGAGGCTGCCCGAGACCGCAATGGGTGCGCTCATGGCGCTGGCGGACAAAATGGATTCGCTCATCTCTTTCTTTTCCGTCGGCATCACCCCCACGGGGAACCTCGATCCCTTCGGCCTCCGTCGCCAGGCGCTCGGCTGCATCAAGATCGTGATCGACAGGGCGTGCCGCGTGGCGCTCGCCGAGGTCATCGAAAACGGGTACGAGGCCTTGGGCGACATAGCGGGGAAAGTCCCCCTGGAGACGTGTCAGGCCACGCTCACCGAGTTCATCGCGACGAGGTTCAGGTTCCTCATGGTGGAAGAGGGGCACAACCAGGAGTTCGTGGGCGCCGTCCTCCCTCACGTCGCCGCGGATATTTACGACGGCTACACGAGGCTCCGCGCCCTGGAGACGCAAAGCTCCATCGAAGACTTCCGCCGGCTCATGGTAGGCTTCAAGCGGGTCTACAACATCACGAAGACGCTGCGCGATGTGCTTCCGCCGGACCCTGCGGCGTTCAGCCAGCAGGAGGAGCGGGCGCTCCACGACCTGTTCGAGGAAAGGAAAGACGAATTCTCACGCGACATGGAGGCGCGGCGCTACCCCGAGGCCATCGGCGTGCTCGTGGGGTTCAAGGAGACCATAGACAATTATTTCGACAAAGTGTTCGTTATGGTAGAGGACGAGGCGTTAAAGAAGAACCGGCTGAGCCTGCTCACGGGTATCAGGGACATGTTCCTGCAGTACGGCGATTTCTCTAAGATCCGCCTGGAAGAGCTCGTTTAACTTTTATGACTACAACAACCAACAGGGGGGGAACAATGGCTAAGTATGTCTATTTTTTTGGAGGGGAAAATGCCGAGGGAGGGCAGCAGTTAAAGGAC
>PLSJ01000016.1 GCA_003165115.1 Syntrophaceae bacterium
ATTTCCACTTTCCGTCCCACCAGGCCGACGCGGGGCCTGCGAGCAGAATAAGAAATGAGGCGCACAACGCGGCTGCAATAACTCTATGGAAACATTTTCCCCTCATGTCGAAAAACCTCCGTTCCTTTCTCTCTCCGGCACGCGCGGTCCTTCCTTTCATGGCAACTGGCCCGCCTCCGGCCCTCCTGCCACGCCGTAGCTCAGGTCATAGCCGATCACCTTCACATCGACCCACTTGACGAAGTCCTCGATCGCCTGCGCGGAGCCTGCTTTACCCTGAGACGACGCGATGGCCCCCTGGTCCTGGGAGACGCCGCTCTTTTCCCCGAGGCTCGTGGCGCCCGTGAGCGCCCCCAGGCTCACGCCTTGCGAGGCTGTGGGAGCCCCCACCACGGAGCCGGAGGCGGAAGAGATATTCGCCGCGTTGACCACGGTGCCGAAAACGTCGACGGACCTCCCTGAAATACCCGCTTCCCCGGCGTTTATGATGCCCTCCGGGGCGATGAGGTAGACATCGCCGGCGTCATTGATGTTCGACGTGGACGTCAATCCCCGGATCCCGCTGCCTATCGCAGGCGGCTGAAAAATCTGTATGGGGAGGCCCGTATTGGGATCTTTCGTCCAGAGAGGCGGCGCCATGTTGATCGCCGCCTTGCTGCCCGTTCCCGCGTTGATGCCCCCGTGGTCGCTCCACACCGTGATGTCTCCTCCCCGGAACGTCATGATCCTGGACTCGTTGACATTCACGTCACTGTCCGCAAAAACGGTGATCCCTCCCCCTGCCGCCGTGAAAATTCCCGTCTGCTTGGGGGTGCCGTCCGGATTTGTCTTTTGACCGCTGTCGATGACGGTCTTCCCTACATCGACGGTCCCGGATGTGGCCACAAGGATGCTCCCCCCGCCCGTCGTCGAAATCTGGGAGGAGGTCATGGTGATGCCTCCACCGCCATTCGTGCCGTAAGACCTGACCAGGGGCCAGATCACGTTTGTCCGCTCGTCGCTGATGACCCTCTGGGCGTCCGCCGTATCGCCTGCCTCTTGAAAGGTCTTGTTGTCGATCGCCGTCTGGTGAAGGCTGTCGCCGAACGACCCGAGCTGTTCCAGGCTAAGGCCGCCGGAGAGCCCCGCGGCAACGATGAGAGAGCTGCCGCTCCCGCTCAGGGCCGGGTTCTGGCCGTTGCCTATGGTCTGGATGCCCACCGTGTTGCCGAGGTCGATCCGCCCTCCCGCCTGCACGACCAGGTACCCCGGCCCACCCACCTGTATCCTTTCACTGGCCGCATTGAGCACGTAGCCGTAGAGTATGTTGCCCGACGCCCTGATGCTCGTCACATCACCCGGGTTTACGTTCTGACCGCTGTAGTTCAGGTCAACGATATCACCCCCTGCCGATATATTCGCCATCTTTGGCACGGTCAACGTCATGTCCGTGATATTTCCGCCGGCTGAGACGATAACCGGGGTGCCGTCACCCGAATGCAGGGCGCCGGTCGACAGGGAGGCGTGTGACGTCGCGAGATCGCTCATCATGGCGACAGTGCTCGCGATGCCGCCCGAACCCAGTATCTGTAGCCCGTAGACCACGGAGGGATCGAAATCGGATACGGCCATGGAGAGGATCGTGGAGGCGGTGCTGTGAAAGATGATGTCGTTACCGGCCGTCATGCTCAGGCCCCCGTTCGTGGCAGGGAGCAGCACGTACTGGCTGTAAATGTTGATGTCCCTGCCGGCCGCCACGGTCAGGGACGGGGGCAAGAGGGTCATCCGTGTATTCGTATACCCGGCGATGGTTATGCCGGCGTAATTCCGCCCATAGCGGCTCGTATCTATCGACGCGTACATGTTCACGTCCCCGGTCACCGCACTCAGCGTCAGGCTCGACGCCGCCGTGTACTGGTTGTTCCAGTATGAGTCCGTGGTCGTGAGCAGCGCGGGATTAACGAAGGCCCCCAGGTCGATCTCCCCTTGCGCTGACACCCGCACCTGCGCGTTGGATGCCTCGATCAGCTGCGTGTGGCCCGGGTCACCGAAATTGCCCATGGCGGAGATGTCGGCGATCCCCGGGCTTGCGGAAGACGCGTTGCCGTGGACGAGGAAACGGCCGTTTATGTCCCCCCCGGAGTAGATGCGCAGGTCGCCCGCGCCGAATGTCCCGGCCTGGCCGTTAAAGCCGCCACCCGCCCGGACGTACAGGTCGCCGCCCGCCATGGTGACGATGCCCTCCGTGGAGGTGCTGCCGTACATAGGAATGGGGACCTTGTAACTTCGGCCCGAGACGGGATCGTACGCCCCCGACGTCGTGAGCCAGTCCGCCGAGCCGACATTCCTGGAAGCCGCGTACAAACCGGGGGCCACGGCACCGGCCACGTCGAGAAAGATGCTTCCCCCGCCGGCATAACTGGAGTAAATGTTGTACGGCATGCCCAAGGCGTGCTCTCCCGTCGTCCTGATCGTGCCTATGTCGGTCGTCGAGCTCCCTAGGGAAAGATCGCCCCCTATGCTCAGGTCGATATTGCCCGTGGCGGACTGGATGGCGCTTCCGGCGTTGATAGTCAGGCCCCCGGCCACGTCCCCCCGGATCGAACCCGTGTAGGTGCCCAGGGAATACTTCATGCCCGATGTGATCATGTAGCTGTTGGTCGTCGGGCTCTGGTTTATGATCGTATTGCCGCCCGAGGCGAACCGTATGGCGCCGGTCTCCGTGTAAACGACATCATTCGGCGAGATGGTGAGGTTCCCGGCCGTCGCGCCCTGCACGTAGGCCGGCTTCACAGCCAGGAGATCGGGGCTTTGCGTCAACGCGCCGGCAACGAGATTGATCCCCCAGGACGGCTGCGCGTCACTGCTCGACAGGGTTATGTAGTTGCTCGTGGGGCTGTCGGTGATGTTCCCGCTCACGTTGAGGTTCCCTGCCGCCCGCAGGGTCAGTGTGCCCGGCTCGCCCGCGAAGTGCCAGTTCTGCGTCAGCGACGCCAGGTTCCATGCCTGGCTGAGGGTCAGATCGCCCGTCGTCTGTTCGATGACGACACCGGGCCGCAGGTGAAATAACGATGCATCGACGCCCGCGAGCCCCGACATGAGCTGGGTCTTCAGGCTGCCGGAGCTGTTCATGAAGGTGGAGACGTCCGCGTAGATCCCATTGATCGTCGCCTGCGTGATCGTGGAGTTCTGATTCGTCACGGGGGTGTACGAAATCGCCGAGCTCCCGTTAACATAGTAGATCCTGTCAGCCTCGGCGACGACGCTCGACGCCCCTGTCACGGTCCCTATAAGCGACATCCTCACCTGCCAGTTGGAAGAGCCGCCGGGAGGGGGTACAGTGTTCCGGAAAGTTACCGTGCCTCCCGAAGACGCGCCTGTGCCGGAAACATCGATAACCCCGTTGTAGAGCGACAGCTCCCCGGCATCCGCACCGAGGGTGACCTCGCCACCGGCCGCGTTCGTACCGGTTCCTTTCGCGAGAATGACGCCGCCTTCGAGAATGCCGCCTTGAGGAAGGTTCTGGCTGGAGTAGGTCACGGAAAGGTCGTTCTTTGCATACATCTCGACGGTGCCGCCGTGGTCGGTCTGGGAAACGTCGATCACGCCGGAGAGGTCTATCGACCCGGCATCGGCCGTGATCTTGAGGCTGCGCGCCCGGACGGTTTCTCCGACAGGGATCGTGATGTCGCCCGCATTCGCCTCGATGGTTACGGTCTCGTTGAAGCCGCCGGCCGCCAGGGCATTGTTGAGGGCGCTGAACCCGTTGATGCCGTTCGTGGTGTCGAGACTATGCGTGATCATGGAGAGAGAGCCGCCTTTGCCGCCCGCGGCAAGGCCGAGCATGGCACCGTTCAGCGCCACCCCACCGGCAGGCGCATAGAGATTGACGGTCCCCGCATCGCCCTGCGTTCCCGCGGAGACGTCGATAAGGGACCCCGCCATGAGCGTGACGCCGCCACCGTTGGTGCTCGTCATCGAGACGACCCCGCCGGGGGCATAATCCGTCCCCCGGCTGAGGAGCCGGCCGCCGCTGCCTAAGTTGATATTGCCTGTGGCGGTCAGCTCGATCTGGCCGGAGGGGACTTCGACGATGGTGGAGATGTCGATCTCTCCGGCCGTGACGGCAAGGGTCCCTCCGGGCGCGGCGGTGCTTGCCGAGGCAGCGCCGTTGCCTTGCATGATCACGTTGCCGATGCCGGCATTGATCGCATAATTGGCGGCCATGTAAACACCTGCCGGCGTCGCATAGGAGGTGGCCACCCTGGGAGTCGAGACGGTCAGGTTACCCCCTCCGGTAGTGAGGCTTCCCACCCCGCTGAAGGTGACGTTGCTCAGGCCGTTCAGGTTGACGTTGGAAAAGCCGTCGAAGAGGACGTTTCCCTGGTTCACCTGTATCTGAGAGGCGGTAAAAGCGATCTGGCTTGCGCCTGCCGCGGCGCCTGGGCCTTTGGAGGCGCCCGTCGTGTTTTGAAGGCCGATAGTTTGCGCGGCGAGAAAAACAGAGCCGTTGGCAACAGAATCCATTATGCGCCCGGCATCGATGGTGAGGACATTGGCCACGGCCCCGAGGGCGCCGGGGGCGAAGCTCCCGTCGAAGACCAGATCGGAAAGGCTGGTCAGGGTAATATTATCGAAGGCCGCGGAGAAGTTATTCCATTGGCCCACCGTGAGGAAGAGGCCGCTGCCCGAAGGCCGGGACGTCACGGCAGGGTCATAGAGGGTGATCGCGCTATTCTGCAGATTGAGAAAACTGTGGTCGGCCTTAAGTGTCGCCGTAGGGTCGAAGACGGTGTTTGCGGTCTGGAGGTTCACGCCGTTCGAGGCGTGGACGACGGCGTTTGCCCCGATGCTCAAGGTGCCGGGGGAAATGAAGGTGGCCTGTCCCGTGTCGCCCGGCAGGGCAATTGCGAGGACCTGGGCACCCGGCTCGAGGGTAATGGCGTTCCTGCCGTTCGCGGTGCTCGTGGCGCCGAGGATGATGTTCTCCGCCTGTAGCACTACCCCCGGCCCGATGTCCACGGTTGAAGCCGTCGCACTCTTGGCCGACCCACTCAGATCGGAGACCCCAAGGCCGATGGTCTGAAACCCTTTGCCGGAGAGCGACGGTGCGGCGATATTCAAAGTCCCGGCGAGGCCGCCGATGTTGGGGTCGGGGTTACCGGCGATAGGCGTGCCGAACCCGAAGCCTGGTGGCAGGGGGATGGTCGAAGCCTGTACGGTTAGGTTGGTGCCGGTGCCGCTCAGGGCTATGGAGCCTCCGGGGAAGCCCGGCGCCGAGCTTGCCTGTATGGCCCCATTCAGAATGGTGGTAGTCCCGGCAAGCGTGACACTGCCGGCCGCCCCGGCCTGGTAGGTCTGTTGTTCAAAATCCCCCTGGGCCAGGACGACGGAGGCCGGTCTTACCTCATAGGCCTCTAACTGCGGGGAGCGGATGCCGGTCCCCATGGTCGTGGCGTATCCGCCGACGATCGGATAACCGTCCTTCGTGAGCGTCGCCTTTGATGTCGCAAGGGTTGTGGCAAGGTCCGTAATGACCATTGCACCCGGCAGGAAAGCGTACTGCGCGGGAAGGAGCGAGTACGTGCCGGCCCGTAAGCCCTGTATGCCGGACAGGTACACGCCGTTTCCGGGGAGGACGACGCTGTTGTCGGGCAGGATGACGTAGGTGTTCGCCGCGGTGAGGGGATTATTTGTCCCCGAGTAGGACGGAAGGAACTGGTAAGTGAAGACCGATCCGCCACCCGAAACATCGAGGGTCGCCCCACTGGCCACGATCACCTCGGCCCCGTTGACCGAGACCGACTTGCCGGGCACGCCCGTCACGGCCGCGTAGGCGACCGAGTTGGTCTTTTGGGCCAGGGTTTTGTCCGTGATGCCCCAGACGTTGTCGCCGAGGCCGGCGTCGGCGGTCCCGTACAGTACCGGAAGGTCTTCATTGGCTGCGGTCACGCTCCCTCTGGTCGTGGTCACGCTGCCGGGCGCGAGATAGACCCGCCCGTTTGCGGCATTCATCGTGATATTACCCATAGGCGCGGCCAGGTATCCCTCCTGATCGATCCCGCCGTAGGGGACCCCGTTCCGGTACCCACCGGCCGCGTTGATGGTCAGGCTCCCGCCGGCGGAATAGATGGGTCCGGCGGCTGACATGCCGGACGGAAGGATCGTCACCTTCCCATAAGGGGCAGGGGCGCCGGTAGTATCGATGGTGAAGCCGGAAAGGGTGGTCGGATAGACCCTTGCCGCCTGAAGGGTCACATCGCCGGCGGTCGCGAGCAAACCGTGCCACTCGTAGTCCTGAGAAGAGTACATGTATTGAAGGTCGGCCAGCCGGATGTCGCGGGCGGCTTCCAGGGTTACGTTCCTGAAGCCCGAAAAGAGGACGGCCCCGGAGACGTCAAGCCATGTGCCGGCCAGCGTGATCGCCGCGCTCCCATTCACGGGCGGGGACGACGAAGGGAGGGCGGTATTGGTCACCTGCACCCAGGGCGCGCTCAAGGCGATCATATCGGAGCCGGAACCGGTAATGACGGGAGCCGAAAGGGTGAGACTCCTTCCAAAAGCGACCTGCCCGGACCCCTGCAGGCCCAGGGTGCCTGCGCTCGAAAGGTTGATCGCGTCGAATCCGCTGTCCCTGAAGCGGGCGAGATCGCCGGCCGCGAGGGACAAGGTGCCCGTCGGGTCTGTCTTCGCGAGGGAAAGCGTGCCGCCGGCCAATCCTTCGATCCTTGCCTGCGCCGTCAGGTCGCCGGCCCATTGCATCGTTCCCATGGCCGAAAGCGAGATGGTACCCGGCGTTCCGGCGTTGGTGGCCGAAGAAACGGTCCCGTCGGCGGCCACAACCGTCTGTTGCACGGGGGACGACCCGGAGACGCTCACCAGGGAGCCCGGCGAAAGGATGAGGTCGCCACCCGCCGCGGTGAGGTTCACCGTTCCGCCCGCGAGGGGCGTCGCCTCCACGGCCAATCCCTTGAACGGCGCGCTCGTCCCCGGCTTATTGTATCCCTCGGCGAGGATACTCGCCCCGCCCTCCACCAGAAGGTTCATTCCCGCCTTCACGCTGACGGTCCCCGAAGGGGCGCTCACCAGTCCCGCGATATCGATATACGGGGCGCTCATCGTTAAGGCGCCCTGGGGACCGGTCCGGACCGACGCTCCCGGGGATAATTGGATGCGCGCGAGGAGGTTGGGAGTCGACGGGCTCAGGAGACCGTTTCCGTTCGGGTTTGCGACCCCCCATGCGAGGTTCGAGGGGGTCGTTCCCGCGGTCATGGTGACCGAGCTCGTTCCGATATCGTCCTGGGTGGCCTGGATCACTAGCGAATCCCCCGCTGCGGAGGTCAAAACCCGGTTCACCTGGGTGGCGCTCGTGGCGCTTGCGGAAAGGGGTGCGGCAAGCTTTGTCAATGACGGTCCTATTGCGGCCCCGCCCTCCATGACAATGTCGTTGACGCTCTTGATGGTGACGGCGCTAAACCCGGTCCCGGCGAGCTGGCTTGAGCCGATGACCATTTTCCCCTGGAAGCTGTCCGGCCAGGGATCGTCTTCGCCGAAAGAGGGAGCGGCTGCGGGCGAAGCGGCTATCGTCACATTGGCCGCGTGCATGCTGATCGTCCCCCCCTTGCTCCCGACCAGGGACCAGGCGCGGAGGTCGCCGCCCAGGATCAACGAAGGGCCCTGGAGGGTCACGCTGCCCGCATCGCCACCGGTGACTTTGCCCGTCGTGTCGATATACCAGCCCCCGCTCACATCGATCAGGGCGCCCTGGCTGACAACAACCCCTTGCCCGGTGACCGTTTCATCGAGGAGATTGACGGAGCCGCCGTTGAGGTGACCGATCGGGGTGGTCCCGGCGGACAGGAGCGCGGAGGCCGTGTTGTCGATGTTTTCTCCCCTCGCGTTCAGGCTGCTTCCCGGCGCCAGGTAGATCCTTTGATCGAGAGGGACGTAATCCGGATTGGGGCCTGAGGCGATCGCGGGATTCGACGTCACGTTCGTTTCGATGCTGAGGTTGATGGCGCCGCCCGGCACGTTGATATCTCCGTAGTTGACGATCCTCCCGGCCCTGGCGGTGAAGACGGCGCCGAAACCTCCATTCTCGATCGCATTGACCACCTGCCCCGTCGAATCTGTCGAGGTCCGGAACGTGCCGGCGGGGATAAGGTTGATCTGGGCGCCCTTTTCCACCGTAATGCTCGTGTTGGCCGCGAGGCCGAGGAAGCTCAGGCCCGCGTTGTTGAGGATGGCGGCGGAGAGAACGGTCCGGGAAGAGGGCAGTGGGTCGGTCGGCTGGAAGCCCTGGGGGAGCGGAGAGGTTTGTGGGCTGACGACTATCTCCCGCGTGAAGAAATCCACCGTGTCCCCGGTACTGCCGTTGTTTTGGACCTCGGCGTTCCCGATCGTCAGTTTCCCCCCTATCGGTTCGCGATTGACCGTCTCGCTCTTGGGGTCGAGCACGGTAGGCATCGTCATTGGGCTCCACGTCTGCTGAAGGCCCTTCGTCACACCACCGAGGATGCTCCCATCAAGGACCACCTGGCCGCCCATGAGGGAGAGGCTTCCCGCGTCGTCTCCCACCGTGTACGCCTGCACGTACTGCTTTACCGGGGAGGCGCCTCCATAAAAGAGACCGTTATATTGCTCGGTAATATTGAAACGGGAGTTCGTGAACGTTTGCACGTTAAGGATCGAGTCGTAGTGGAGGCTCGAATCGGCGGTGCTGATGTCGTAGATCCGGTTACCCAGAACCAGTTTCGTCGTATCCAGGGTGCCGGCGCCGTACGTGGTTCCACCACCGGAGAAATTGATGAGGGCCCCCGTCCGGAGGATGATATCGCCCGGAGCGGCGCTTGCCCCCGTGCCTGACCCACCGGCGACATTAATGAAGACCGTGCCCCCGGCCGTATGCCTTTCCGCAGCGGTCAGGCTGTCGGAGGAATAGGCGCTGGAAACGTCGCCGATGGAGGAGCCCGAGAGGGCATTGATCTTGATGGTCTGCCCCTGGAGGACGCCCCCCTTCTGGGCGTAGTCGTCCCGGAGGTTGTAGGTATTCATCTGGACCTGGAGCAGGCCGGAATCCGCCGACTTGTCGATCCAGAGGCCGCTCACGTCGATCAGGCTTCCCGAGTCCATGTAGACCCGGCTGACGGCGTTCATCATCACGTTGCCTGAAGGGGCGATTATCGCCCCCTGATGTACGATCAGGTTGGGGGAGGTCGTCGGCTGCCACGGGTTGTTGGGGTCCAGGCCGCTGAAGAGGACGGTGCTCTGGGCCGTCTGGAACGTCGTGCTGACCGCCTCGGCGGAAGTGGAGACAGGCAGAGAGATAAGGCTGTTGGGGCCGGTGGATATCGTGTCCGAGGCGAACAGCTCCACGTGGCCCCCCGTCTTCACGGCGGTGACCGACCGGATTATCCCGTCCTGGTTTACAATGCGGCCGTACATGCCGACGAGACCGGTGTCGGCGGCGAGAAGACCGCCCTCCATGTTTGACGCGACCGACCCCTGTGGACTGCTGTTCACCTTGACGACGAGGGTCGTGCGGGCATCATTGCTGCCTGCGTACGGATTCGGGCTTCCATAGGCGTTAATGGGAGGCAGGTCCAGCTCCAGGTCCGTTCCCGCCACGAGGCCGATCTGGCCGCTTGGGGAAATGATGGTCCCGCTGTTCTCCACCTGGGGGCCGATGAGGAAGACCGAGCCCTGGTTGTCCGTCTGGATGGTCCCCGTGTTCGACACGACGCCGGGGGTCTGCCCAGGGTTATAAAACAGGTCGCTCTGGCCGTTTATGGTCCCCTGGTTCGTATTGAAAGCCAGGGTGCCGCTGTTGATCCAGGTGTCGACGTTGAGGTTGAGGGAGGAGGCTATCAGGGTATGCACGTTCACCTGGGAACCCGGCCCGAAGAGGATGCCGTTCTGGTTGATGAGGTACACCTGCCCGTCCGCCTTGAGAGAACCGTAAATCTGGCTCGGACTCAGGTCCCAGATCCGGTTGAGGGCGGCCCAACTGGTGTTGCCCTGCTGGTTGAAAGTTACCGATGCATTCGATCCTATGTTGAAGTCCTTCCAGTCGATGACCGCTTTGGGTTGTGTCTGATTCACGACCACCTGGTTGACCGCGGGCTGGCTGACGGCGGCTCCCCACATCACACCGCCCGGCAACACGTGAGGCACCGTGATTGCGCCGATAGCAGGGAGGGAAGGCGTTATCGTCCCGTAGAAGCCGGGTATGGTGGGTCCCGCCAGAAGCAGGGACGGCAACAATACAATCCCGGAAAAAAAAGCGACTGCTCTCCTGATCATCTTTCATGCCTCCCGGAAGCAGGTGATAATGCAGGCCCTTTCTTCACCATTCCCGTTGGCGGTATGAGGGTATGGCAGGGAGGGTCGGATCCGTTCTCCTTGCCTGCCTTATCAAAATGGATACGGGAGAATATCAGGATCATGTTACATCCCTGTTAAGAAACCTTAAATTTTTCTTAAAACCCCTGCCCCTTACGACCCGATGCGCGGCCGGAACCGGCAGGGCTTGTCAAAACTGGGCACCCACCTTGAAATGCACGGGCTCCCGGTATTGCTGCAATTTACTCGTGTAGGCGAAAGGCACGGCAACGTCAAGCTCATAATAAAAGGTCTTCCGGAAGGTCCCGCGCAGCCCGGCCCCTGCCCCCTGGAGACGGGTGACGTCGACCTGGCCCGGCAGGGGTTGTTTCGTGTTCAGCCAGGCGAAATCATAAAAGAGGTAGGGCGTGCAAAGGAGCCGGGCGCCCAGGGACAGGAAGCGCCCGACATCGGGCGCGGAGACCTCCACGGTCCCGTGGAGGGCATCATCCCCTAGTGCCGCCGCCTCGTTGTAACCCCGCACATTCGCCATGCCGCCGGCAACGTACTGTTCGTGAAAGATGAGAGGCTGGTCCGCAATTTGCCCGTCCAGCTTGAGAACCAGACCCATCCCCCAGGGCAGCGTCTGGTTCCTTTCCATCCCGCCCGTAAAATACAGGTAATTCTCGTGCGCCTGGTATCGGGCCTCCTGAAATGCCTGATCGTCGGAAGCGAGACCCCG
>PLSJ01000024.1:0-7341 GCA_003165115.1 Syntrophaceae bacterium
CTGCGTGAGCGTCACGATATACAGTAGGAGATTAATGATAGGCGGTATCTGTCATGCCCTCCTTCCAAGAAGACGCACCCTGAACGGCACGGGGACATTGCGTTACGTAGACAGCGCCATCTCCTATATGCTCCAAAAGTTCGAAACGATAGGCATCCGGAAGGGCGAGATGGAGGTAAAGCTCTTGGGCGGGGCAGATGTGTTCGACCATATGGGCGGACATACGAAATCCGTGGGACAACAAAATAGGGAAACCGCATTGGAGATTATAAAGAGTGAAAACCTCAATCTCAGCGTATCCGACGTTGGCGGGAACCTGGGAAGAAAGATACATTTTTACACTGATACAGGCCAGATTTTAGTCAAACGTATAAATAGAATATCCGAGGTGAGCAGGTGATGAACAGGATCAAGGTTCTCATCGTCGATGACTCGGCGGTTGTCCGTCAGGCAATGACGGATATACTCTCGTCGGACCCTGCTATTGAGGTGGTTGGGGCGGCCAGGGACCCTTACCTCGCCGTGGAAAGGATGAAAGAGGTGGTCCCTGACGTGATCACCCTCGATGTGGAGATGCCACGCATGGACGGCATTACCTTTCTCCAGAAGATTATGTCCCAGCACCCGTTGCCTGTAGTGATGGTCTCCTCTTTAACGGAAAATGGATCGGAGACGACCTTCAAAGCGCTGGAATACGGCGCGGTGGACATCATCCAGAAGCCCAAACTCGGGGTAAAACAATTTCTGGAAGAGTCGAAGATCATCATCTGCGACGCCGTAAAGGCAGCCGCGCGGGCACACATGAAAAAGGCTGTCCTGAAACCCTTGCACGTACAACCCAAGCTTACCGCGGATGCAGTTATATCTAAGGTAACAAGCAAGGCGATGGTGGAGACCACCGAGAGAGTGGTGGCGATAGGCGCCTCAACGGGAGGCACCGAGGCCTTGCGGGAATTTCTGGAGGTCCTTCCCCAGGATGCGCCTGGTATGGTCATCGTCCAGCATATGCCCGAGCACTTTACCCGTGCCTTCGCAAACAGGCTGGACGGTATATGCCGGGTCTCCGTGAAGGAAGCGGAGAATGACGATACGGTCATAAGGGGGAGGGTACTCATCGCCCCCGGTGCCAGACATACCCTTCTCAAGAGGAGCGGTGCCCGTTACTATGTAGAGGTAAAGGACGGCCCTCTCGTGTGCCGGCACAGACCTTCTGTCGATGTCCTCTTCCGCTCCGCGGCACGCTATGCGGGAAAAAATGCCATCGGCGTCATCATGACCGGCATGGGGGACGACGGCGCGAAAGGTATGCTCGAAATGAAGGAGGCCGGAGCGTTCACTATCGCCCAGGACGAAAACTCCTGTGTGGTATTCGGCATGCCCAATGAGGCGATCAAGCTAGGGGCAGTGGATAGCGTCGTGCCCCTCGATCATATAGCGAGGACAGTCCTGAATCATGGATAACGGGCTCCCACAAGAGAGGACCGCCAAAGGACAGGGAAAGATCCTTATCCTGGAGGACAGCAAGCTCCAGGCGCAAAGGCTTGTCGGGATACTGAAGGAGGCAGGCTACTCGGTTATTGCTGCCGGGGATGGGGTGGAGGGCTTCCACGCGCTCACGGGATCAATACCTGATCTCATTATCAGCGATATAGATATGCCGAGGCTCGACGGCTACGGGTTCTGCAATGCCCTCAAGAAGGATAGGGAGCTTTCCCATATCCCCGTGATCCTCCTCACTTCAATGTCCGAGCCGAAACACATCGTGGAGGGGCTCAGAGCCGGCGCCGACTATTACCTTACAAAACCTTACAGCAAGAGCCTGCTCCTGGCCATGGTCGGCTCAATCCTTGCGGATGGGGACTCATCGAAGGCAAGGAACGGGGCTCAGACCTTTGAAGTAAGGGCAAGGGGAAAGCGAGAAAGCATCTCCGCTGATCCCCAGCAGGTAGCCAACTTTCTTTTCTCCACCTTCGACAATCTTGTTTTCCACAACCAGGAACTCAGCCAGACCAGACAGGAGTTGAAGTTGACCAATGATACCCTCGAAGAACGGATACGAGAAAAGACTTTGTCTCTCGAGCAGGAGGTCGCAGAGCGAAAGAAGGCACACGAGGCCCTCAAGCAGACGTTGAACGGGACGGTGGTTGCTCTGGCCCGGTCGGTGGAGATGAGAGATCCTTATACGGCCGGCCATCAAATGCGCGTCAGCGAGCTGGCAACCCGCATAGCACGAGAGCTGGGTTTCTCGGAAGACAGGTTGGAAGGGATCAGGGTGATGGGCCTCCTTCATGACATAGGGAAGATCATCGTTCCTGCCGAAATTCTCACGAAACCGAGCGGGCTTACCGATTATGAGTTTCTTTTTATCAAGGCCCATTGCAAAGCAGGTTACGATATTTTGAAAGAAATACAGTTTCCGTGGCCGGTAGCTACCGCAGTTTTCCAGCACCACGAGCGTCTGAATGGCTCCGGATACCCTCTGGGCCTTCCCGGCGATAGGATCATGATGGAAGCGAAGATACTTGCGGTTGCCGACGTCACCGAGTCCATGTCTTCGCATCGCCCCTATCGGCCCGCACTCGGTGTGGATGCCGCTCTGGCTGAGATCATCGGCAACAGAGGCATCCTTTACGCCACCGAGGCGGCGGATGCCCTGGTGAAAGTCATTAAGGCCGAAGGGTGGCGTGAGTCGGGCCCTCGGACTGAGGTGCCCGACCAGGCGGAACTCCCGCGACGCGTGCCAACGAGTCTCGTTAGAGAAACTCCTCGCCGCTCCTCAGCACCATAGCTCAGATGCACATTAAGTGTTGGCCCATGGTACCCGACAATACTGTACCACGGAAGCCAGGCTGGAAGAGCAAAGGTGCTCATGACCAGCACGAAAACGGCCGAAAAGAGAGCTTAGGAAAAAGCATAAGGGGAGATTATGGGAACGACCGGTTCGGGCATCCTTCTTGAGACAGGGACGAATGAAGTAGAGATCCTGGAGCTGTTCATCGACGAGGGCGGGTACACGGGATACTACGGGGTTAACGTCGCGAAGGTCCTCGAGATTATCAGGATGCCGTCGCAGATAATGCGTCCTCCTCACATGAGAGGCTCTTTTGTGGCAGGCATTTTTAAGCATCGCGGCAGGCTGGCTGTCCTTCTCGATCTGGCCGCATGGCTGGGGAGGGTGCGGGTGGAAAAGGCGCAACCGAAAGTCCTGATTACGGAGTTCAACGGTATCGTGACCGCCTTCCTTGTATCGGGCGTGACGAGGATACACCGGGCCACATGGAGCGACATCAGGCCGCTTGACGGCTATGCGGAGAACCTGAGTGATTCCGTAACCGGAGTAGTAATGTTGGATGAGAGACTTGTCTTTCTCCTGGACCTGGAAAAGGCGATAAGTGACGTTGACCCAAGGTTGGCGATATCCGTTTCCCCGGCTATTGATGATACGGTCACCAGCGGCTATAAGCCCATACGAGTATTGCACGCGGACGATTCTCTCGTCATTCGAAAAACGCTCCAGCGCCGGTTGGAGGAGAATCGCATCTTCGTGGTCGAGTCCGTGGCTAACGGCGACGAAGCCTGGTCGTACCTGGGTGAGGTGAAGAAGAAATGTGGCGCCAACGGGGAGCCGCCGAGCACGTATGTCGACGCAGTCCTGACCGATATCGAAATGCCCGGTATGGACGGATACCATCTCTGCAAACTGATAAAGGACGACCCGGAGCTCAAGTCGATACCGGTCGTCCTCTTCTCTTCTTTGATCACGGAAAAGCTGCTGCACAAGGGAACGGCGGTAGGGGCTGACGGACAATTCTCGAAACCGGACCTGACGTTAATGCGGTTCATGAAGGACGCGGTGGAGAGGAGAAGAGCGGCCGGGTAGCTACGGGCCATGTCGTCCGCATGCTTTATCTTCGTCGTTTCTACCTGGACGAAACGTTTGAACTGATCGTTCACGATGCCGGTACTGAGAGATGGTCGGTGACCATGAGTACTGCCATGCGACTACCATGGCGCCAAACCCTATGCCGAGTAGATTACCGATACGGACGTCGCTTAACTCTATAAGCCCCTCCACTCAAGATAGAATCCACAGCACAGCGTTTCTGTTCTGAGGATCAGCAATTCGCCTCGGAGTCTTTGCACAGGTTATCGCCAGCGTATTCTGACCGTTTAAATACATAAGAATATCTTGCCGGAATCCACCTAACAACAATTACCGTTCGAAATGAACCTACAACCATATTTCTGGCTCCGGAGTGAGTTCTTCCGTTTCAGTCGACCGTTTCCAGAAGCCCTTCTCTTTTTGGACGATCTTTTCCTGCCCGGTTTTCCCCATCCTCCTGAAGTACACCGAGAAATCGTCCGAAACAAAGTGGATGACCCGGCCAACGTCTCCGCCCAGGTCGGCGGAGACTAAAGGAATGCCATCCGTCTTTAGAAACTCCACTATGAATCGGCTGTTGACTTCACCGACGCATAAAAAACCATCCCTACGGCTAGTGTTACCCATCACTGAGGCCCCGCCAAATGCCTTGGCCTTCAGGTTCTCCCGACGAGCTCCGATCTTCATCATGCCGTTGATGAGCAACTCCATCGAATGGATGCCGTATTTCCCGGCCTCGGTATGGCAGAGAGGCCCGTTTTTCGCATACCGGCTGTTTGCGAGGAGGAAATGGTTCATCCCGATGACCCTGCTTTGTTCGTCCCAAAGACATGCCGCTACGCAGGAGCCGAGCAGCGTGGAAATCATAACCCTTTGCTCGGACACGAAATACTCCCCGGGGCCCAGGACAACGCGTTTTCCTAAGAAGCTCCGTAAAGGCAACATCATTCTCCTTCGATGTCCACCAAAGACTCCCACGTTTACGCGGTGATGTGGCAGACGGTGGGTGTCGGCACGCGGAGAGGCCAGGCCTTGTGCATAGACATACCATTGCACCCTTTCCGTCAGACTGCATCTACACCCGTCGTTTCCGCTGCGCGATCGTGGGGTTAATATACAAGGTTCCTCACTCTCACTCGATCAGTTTGAGTTTACGCATCTCATCCAGCATCTTGGTCCTATCGATGGGTTTGATCAGATAGGCATCGCACATGCCCGAGAAGGCGCCGACGATGTTCTTCACGTCATGTAGTGCAGTGGTCATCATGATCTTCACCCCCTTGGTGGACAAGATGCCTCTGGCCTCCTCCAGGTCACGGATGCGCTTGAGAGCAGTCTGCCCATCCATTTCCGGCATCATGATATCCAGGCAGACGAGGTTGTAGGGTTCCCCGGCCTCCAGTGCCGTGCGGACGGCTTCTACCGCCTCCGTGCCGTTGACGGCGATGTGGGAAGAGCCATAGGGATTCAGGAATTCCTGCAATACCAGGCGGCTCGTAAAATCATCCTCGACAATAAGCGTCTTCATGTCTCGCTTCTCCTTGCTGCATTATTCTGTTTAATGGATCTGTTCATCGCTTTTCTCAGTCGGGCGAGTTGGTTCCCCAGTTCCGGCAGACGGGCCGTGCCGGCTTCCAGGTCGCCGGCCTTGGCCATTTTCTCTATCTCAAAGGCTACAGCGCCCATGGCCTCGCCGCCGACATTGGCCGAGGCTCCCTTGATGGTGTGGGCCTGACGCTCGACACGTGCCGCATCACCCGCTTTCAGGCAGGTCCTGAGCACCCCGATCTGCTTCGGAATATCGTATAGAAAGCCCTCGATCACCTTGCGCGCCAGAACTTCGTCGTCGGTCAGACGAGCCATCATGCCCGCCTTGTCGAATACCACAGCCTTTGGTTTCCGCACCTTCTCATCGACATAGCTCACAGCTTTACGGGGCGTGCGTTTGATTGAAGCCTCCCGCGGCAACCATTTCTCCAGGGCATCCGCGAGGGCCTGGGGCGCAATAGGCTTGCTCACGTAGTCATTCATCCCCGCCTTCAGGCACTTCTCCCGATCGCCCTGCATGGCGTGGGCTGTCATGGCGATGATGGGAACCTGATGATTGCGGACCATGGATTGCGGGTCGCGGATGTGTTGGGTGGCCTCCAGTCCGTCCATCTCCCGCATCTGTACATCCATCAATACCAGATCGTACGGGAGCGTTTCAAGAGCATGCACGGCTTCCGTGCCGTTAGCCACGGCATCCGCGCGCAGCCCCAGTTTCTCCAGCATCCCCAGGGCCACATCCTGATTGGTCGTGTTGTCTTCGGCCAAAAGAATGCGCGCACCCCGGCTCATCTCCCGGATTGTGTGGCGCGTGACTATGGGCTGCGCCTGCCTGGCAGAAGCGGTTCCGGCCAGCACGGCGGACAGGCAGTCGAAGAGCTCCGACTGTCGCGCCGGTTTGGTCAGGTAAGCAGAGAAGCCAACCTCCTCCATTTGTCTGGTTTCGCCCCGCTGGCCGAGAGAGGACAAGAGCACGAGATGGGTGTTCCTGAGCGTTTCATCTGCCTTGATGGCACGGCCCAGAGCCACACCGTCCATGCCCGGCATCTGCATGTCGAGAATGGCTATCTGGAAGGGATCACCCGTATCTTTGGCCAGGTAAAGTGCCTTAAGGGCCGCAAAGCCATCCTGGGCATCTTCCGTCCTTACGCCCCAGGATTGGAGCTGGGCCACGAGTACCTCGCGATTGGTGGCGTTGTCGTCCACCAATAGGGTATGTACCCCGCGAATGTCGGCAAGCAGCATCTCGGTACGCTCCTGTGCGGACTGTTTGGCGAGCCGTACCGCAAACCAGAACTCAGAGCCGTGCCCTTCTTCGCTCTTGAAACCGACCTCTCCGCCCATCATCTCGACCAATTGCTTCGAGATGGCCAGACCCAGACCGGTGCCGCCATATTTGCGTGTGGTCGAGGCGTCCGCCTGGGTGAACTTCTGAAAAAGAAGTTCCTGCTTGCCCGCCGGGATGCCGATGCCGGTGTCCCGCACGGAGAAGCGTATTATAGCCTCGCTGTCAGTCTCCAATACGAGGCTTGCCCGCACGGCGATCTCGCCGACCTGGGTAAACTTCACGGCGTTGCCCGTCAGGTTGGTGAGAATCTGGCGCAGACGGCCGGGGTCGCCCCGGAGGTAGGCCGGCACGTCCGGCGCGGCGGCGCAAATGAATTCGAGCCCCTTGTCGTGGGCGTGCAGAGCGACCGTGGCGGCGAAATCGTCGAGCAGGGCGCGCAGGTCGAAGTCCAACGTCTCCATTTCGAGCTTGCCCGCCTCCATTTTTGAAAAGTCGAGGATGTCGTTGATCAACCCCAGGAGCGACTCGCCGCTTGAGCGAATGGTTTCGGCATATCGCCGCTGTTTATCGTTTAACTCCGTATCCAGCAGCAGACCGGTCATACCGATGACGCCGTTCATGG
>PLSJ01000024.1:7369-11844 GCA_003165115.1 Syntrophaceae bacterium
GCCCGCTTGCGATCAGTGATGTCGCGGACAACCCCCTGAACAACCTGTTTACCATCCAGCTCCATGGCAGTGAGCAGCACATCGGCGGGGAAAGTCTCGCCGGTGTCGTTTCTCCTGTGCATCCACTCAAAGTGAATACTGCCCTTTTCCATCGCTGTCGCGATCATCTGGTTGGCCAATACCGCGGAATCCGTTCCGCACGGTTGTTGCGGTGGTGACAAACCAGCGGGGTGTTTCGTGCAGAACTCCTCCAGGGTCGCGCAGCCGAATATCGTCAGAGCCGCCTTATTGCAGTCGAAGAAGCCTTTTTCGTCCGTCAACATCACTGCGTCGCTGTTCGAATCGTAGAGCGTACGGAACTTCGTCTCCGAGCGGCGCAGCACCTCCTCCATCCGCTTGCGATCGGTGATGTCGCGGACAATACTGATGAGTGTGCGCGTCCCGCCGATCGTCGCGCCGCGCGAGCTGACCTCTACCGGGAAGGTGCTGCCGTCCCTCCGCCGGTGAAGGGTCTCGAAAAGGATGCCGCCTGCATCTGCTTCAGCCATCTGGCTTGCGGTGAGGCCGAGTGTCTCAGCTCCGCGCAGGTCCGTGATGTTCAATCCCAGCAGCTCCTCTCTGCTATAGCCATAAGCCATTTCGGCGGCGGCGTTGGCTTCCAGGATGTTCCCGTCGTTTCTTCCCATAAAGAGGATGATGTCACGGCTGTTTCCGGACAATAACTCGTACCGTTTCAGCTTCTCCTCCGTTTGTTTGCGCTCGGTGATGTCGCGGAAGATGCCTACAAGGCAATGCATTTCCCTAATGGTAATGGCGACAGAACTTATATCGGCATAGAGGATTGACCCGTCTTTTCTCAATACCGGTTGGCCGTCGGTAATAACTTTCTCCCCTTTCTTCTGTCTTTCAAGCTCACCAAGGACATGGGAGATATCATCCGGTGCGTGGATATCATAAATGGTAAGATTTTTGATCTCTTCTCTTGTATATCCCAGCATGGAACATATGGCAGCGTTCCCCTGAAGAAATTTATGGGTTACAGGATCAACAAGAACAATGCCGTCACTGGCCCTATCAAAAATTGTCCTGAATTTCTCCTCGCTCTCCCGAAGAGCCTCCTCCATCTTTTTGCGCTCGGTGATGTCCGTATGCGTGCCAACCATCCGGATAGGGCGACCATCAGCATCGTGCTCAACCGCCTTTCCGCGTGTGAGAACCCATAGCCAGTCGCCGGATTTGATCCTCATCCGGAGTTCGATAGCAAAACCTACGCCGCGCTCAATGCATTCATTAATCTGTAGCTCTGTCGGGCCGATATCGGCAGGATGGAGAAGGCTTCTCCAGGAGTCATAATCCTGGGAGAATTCGTAAGGTTCGTAGCCAAGCATGGTGTAATAACGTTGACTGAACACTGCCTTGCCCGTGGGGATATCCCAGTCCCACAGGCCGTCGCTAGTCGCCTCGAGGGTGAGCCTGAGACGTTCTTCACTCTCCCGGAAGGCTTGCTCCAACCGCTTGCGCTCCGTGACGTCGCGCATGATCGCGAGCGCAAACCGCTCCCCCTTCAAAGCATACGTAGAGATAGTGGCCTCCATCAAGAACGTCGTTCCATTCTTCTTCAGGGCGGTCACTTCGCAGAATGGTTGAACGGGTTCGCCCCTGGCGTGCTTTGTCACCATCTCCGCGAAAAGACTTCGGCTCTCCAGAGCGATGAGATCAATGATCGGCGCGCCCATGAGCTCATTGGTGCTTTCATACCCGAAAAGGGAGACGTAGGCCGGATTGGCAAAGGTGCATATCCCGTCCTTCGATACCCCGATTGCGTCGCGGGAGCCGTCAAGGATAGCGCGAAGTTTAGTCTCGCTCTCCCGCAGCGCCTCCTCGGCTTGCTTGCGCATCAGCGCCTCTCCGATGTGCGATGCGATTCCTTCCAGGAGTTCCACCGCATCGAGGGTGAAACGTCCCTTGCGCCGGTCGTTGAACTGGATCAGACCAACAATCCTGCCCTTGTTCCGGATGGGTACCAGCGCCACGGAAGCGTAGCCCTGGTGTATGCATTGATTGCGTGGGTTAAGCCGGGGATCCTCGCCGGGCGAGAGGTTCAGAAGCGGAAATGAGTTGTTCGTCCAGCAGCTTCCACCCGGCGTGAAGAGCGGATTGGCCGGGTCGGTCTTGCCTGAAATGACCAGGCCGCAGGTACATTCCAGGCTGACTTTGCCGTCTTTGTTCCGGCACACCCCGCCATCCGCGCCACGTTCGATCAGCGAGTTTTCCGTCAACAGAAAATCCCTCGGAAAGCCTTTCTGGGCAAAATACGGGAAGTCATCCCCGTCTTGCAGGCGAATGCCCACCGCGTCGAACCCTGTGACGGTCTTCAATGCGGTGAGGACGTGCTGGGTTAAGTCCTGCAGATCCCCCGGCCCGTTGAGCATCTGGAGGAGCTCCCGGCCCGTTTCTCGATACGCTTCGGCCTGTTTACGCTCGGTGATGTCTAAGGTCAGCCCCAGAATGTAGCGCTCCCGTGCCACGTCGACGAGTTCGGCGACGACCAGCCCCTCTCTCAGCTCACCGGCTTTCGTCCTGAAAGTTGTTTCAAGGCCCGATACCTTGCCTCGTTCGCGGAGTGCCTCGACCATGTTGGCGCGGTCTTCGGCATGAGCCCACATGTCCAGAGAAAGAGGATCCCTGCCGATGATTTCCTCGCGTTCGTAGCCGAAGAAACGGAGAAAGGCGTCATTGACGTCGTAGAACTTCCCGTCGGCGAGCCGGGTGAGGCTGGTGCCTATGGGACCCAGGCGAAACACAGTCGCAAAACGCTCCTCGCTTTCCCTCAGGATCTCCTCGCGTTTCTTCAGCTCCCGGTGGGCTTCGTGTAATTTGAAGGCCATGTTGACGGAAGCGATGAGAACAGCTTTTCCAGAGTCCTTGACCACGTATCCATAGGACGTAACCCTGCCGGTTTTCTCGACTACCTCCCGTTGCGTATTGTTCGAGAGGAAGACGACGGGGATGTCTCTTTCGGCGACGATGATCTCTGCCGCCTCCGTTCCATCCATGCCATTACCGAGATTGAGGTCCATGAGAATGAGGTCTATATTGCCGGTATTCTTCACCACCTCTATCGCGCTCTCTCCGGAAGAGGCGGTGAGAACCTGAAATCCGTGTTTCTGCAAGACTCTTGTTTCGGCCATGGCAATTACGGCCTCGTCTTCAACAAGAAGAATGGTTTTTTGTCTGTCCTGTGGATCAGTCATGGGCATCTCCGAACTGAATACGAGGCATCACACCACCACCGGAAAGATCGCGGTCAGGGTGGTGCCGTCACAAAAAGGCATTCCAATGGATCCGCCGGTCTGTTTGACCGGTTGCACGATCAAACTGCAACCCCAGTGACCTCGTAGTGCTGAGTTCGATTGAATCGGGGAAGTCTGTACCTGCATCGGAGACGGAGAGGGCAGCCTCTTCTCCTCTTGCGGCCAGTACAACGGCGATCTTGTCTTTCTGGTTGCCGGGAAATGTCTTGATTTCCAGGCTTTTTTGCTGCCAGAGGTAATTCATCTCCGACGCGCAAAAGAGAAAGCCTCCAGCTACGAACCCAATAGAAATCAAAACAAATAATGTTGTCCAGCTGCGGCCTAAGTCGGAATACCCGTTGCTTATCATAAGTTTCCTCATTCCCTATCCAAAGGCACTTTTGTTCCACATATATTTTCGGCCGTGTAAGGTAAAACGTTAGGGCGTATACAACATACACAGTCCCGCATATTCAGATAGCAGCTTTCATGGTTCATGGGGAACTCCGGATTTTGAGGTTGCGACCCTGTCTTATACAATACAAGTATTCCCCTCCGGCCAGACTTGATCGCAACCAGGGGGCTTTTGTGTCATCACAAGCGGGACTATCTCAACAAAAGTTTCGCCAGGGAACCAGTCAGGATTCTATTCTGGTGAACCCTTTATTATCGAACGCCAGAAGCAAGCTTGTATTCTTCACGGAAAATCGAGAGTAACGAATTCAGCAGCAGGTAAGCCAACCATCATCAACTGTATTCACGACTTCACACCGACTGTCGCAGGCGCGGTAGCTCTGCCTCGGAACTATTCCTGATTTGATGCCCTCTTAGGAGCACTTGCTGTTCGGTAACTCTCCTTGGTGCCCATAGCGCCGAAAGTAATATGTCTTCAGACCGTATTCTTCCAGGAGGAGGTATGTTTCTTGCGCGCTAAGCCTTTCGTATTCTTGGTTATCGTGGCACTCGCCCTTATCCTCGTGCGGCCCTCCGTGGGCCGGGCGACCTGCTCTGCAAACTTCTTCAACCCCATCACCGACATCTGCTGGGACTGCATATTCCCCGTCGCCATCGGCGGCATCACTATCTTCGGCTCGGACATCGATTCGCCCGGCGACGATATATCGAGCCCCATCTGCATCTGCGGGACGACGATAGGACTCAGCGCGTCGTTCTGGGAGCCCG
>PLSJ01000513.1 GCA_003165115.1 Syntrophaceae bacterium
GGGGTTCATCGTTGTCTTGGGCCTCGTTGCTCTCGGTATTACCGTCGTCCTCACCGTTTCTCTTACCAAGAGTATCACCGCTCCTATCAAAGAGACGGTTTCGATCACGAAAAAGCTCGCAGAAGGGAACCTTAACGTTGATATCACGGTAGACAGCGAGGATGAGTTCGGATATCAAGCGACTGCCTTCAAGGATATGGTGGAGAAGTGGCGGGGCATCATAGGGAGCATAAAGCAGGCCTCCGACAGCGTGGTCTCCGCCGAACACAGGCTCTCGGCAAGCGCAGAGCAAATGTCGAGGGGCGTGAGCCAGCAGGCGGAAAAGGCCCACCAGGTGGCGACCGCATCGGAGGAGATGTCCCAGACGGTCGAGGACATCGCGCGAAATGCCTCCAGCATCGCATCAATCGCGAGTGAAGCGGCGGCGACCGCGAAAGACGGCGGTAAGACCGTCGAGGCCTCAGTCAAGGAAGTAAAGGAGATTGCGGCTACGGTAGAGGAATCGGCCAGCCACATAACCTCTCTATCCGAGCTGTCCCAGAAGATAGGCGACATCATCGGCATCATCAACGAGATCGCGGACCAGACGAACCTCCTCGCCTTGAATGCGGCAATAGAAGCTGCCAGGGCAGGAGAGCACGGGAGAGGGTTTGCGGTCGTCGCCGATGAGGTCCGCAAGCTCGCAGAGAGGACCACGGGAGCTACGTCCGAAGTCAGCGGTATCATCCGTGAGATCCAGAGCAAAGTGGGAAGCGCCGTCTCCTCGATAGAGCAGGTGAGCAGCAAGGTCGATAAGGGGGTCGATCTGTCGAGCAAGGCAGGGGTCGAGCTCCAGAGCATCGTCAAGGGGGTCGAAGACCTCCAGGCCATGGTGCAGCAGATCGCGACCGCCATCGACGAGATGTCGGCCACCTCAGATTCCATCAGCAAGGACATAGAGTCCATTTCCCACGTATCCGGTGAGACGTCACGCTCCTCCGACGAGGTGCTCCATGCGTCGAGCGAACTTACCCGACTCGGTGCCGGTCTCCAGGGTATCGCACGCCAGTTCGAGGTATAGACTTATGAGCGAAGAATCTCTCCAACTCGTCACGTTCAACATCGGCAACGAAGAATTCGGGATCGATATCAAGACGGTCCACGAGATCAACCGGATGATCGATATCACGAGGATACCGAACGCCCCTTCCTACGTGGAGGGAGTGGTGAACCTCAGAAGCAAGATCATCCCCGTGGTTTCCCTCAGGAAGAAGCTCGGCTTCGAGGAAGCACCCCGGGACAAGTCGACCCGGATCATGGTCGTCGAGATCGACGGCATGACCTTGGGCTTCATCGTCGATTCCGTCTCGGAAGTGCTCCGCATACAGGATGCGAAGATGGAGCCTCCCCCTTCCATTTCGGGCAGCTCGGATGCGGCCTATATCGAAGGGGTGATCAATCTCCCCGACAGGATACTCATACTCCTCGACCTGAAGGTCCTCTTCGGCAAGATAGAGAAACTGGCAGCGTAAGAGCAACAAAGCAGTGGAAAGGGGAAAGTGAAAAGTGAAAAGTGAAAAGTTAAAGGCGGTGGAAAGTCACAGGCAGTGAAAAGTCAAAGGTAGTGGAAGGTCACAGGCGGTGTAAGGGGCAAAGCGGAAAGCACAGTATGCGCTTTTTCACTTTGCCCTTTCCACTTTCCACTTTTCACTTTTCACTTTCCACTTTTCAGGGACCTATGAAAACCAGTCGGTCGACGCTGTGCTTTAGGGTCTCTCCCCTACAGCCACCCCATCGAGCGCGGCGATTGCCTTCGAAGCCACGCCCTCGGGCAGCGGCACGTACCCCATCTGGGGGGCATAGCTCTGGCCCTCTCGCAGGCACCAGTGGAAGAAGTCGTGTATTGCCGCACCCTTGACGGCATCGTACTTCTTGTAAAGAAGGATCCACGTGAAGGTGACCAGGGGGTAAGAGTCGGCGCCCGGCGGGTCGGCTATGAAGACCCGGAGATTCGCGGGTATGTCCGCGTTCCCGATAGCCTTCGTACAGCTCTCGGTTGTCGGCTTGACGAACTTGCCTTCCCGGTTTTCGATGGTCGCGAGATTCAGGCCGAGCCGGTGGGCAAACTCATAGCCCACGTAGCCGATGGAGCCGATGGAGCCGACCGAGTGGCTGATGCGGGAGGCGACGCCTTCGTTTCCGGTCGCCCGCATGGCGTTGCCCGGCCAGTTGACGTACGTGGCGGCGCCGTAACGGGCTCGCCACTTCTCGCTCACCGCATTGAGATGGTTCGTGAAGGCGAAGGTGGTGCCGCTTTTGTCCTGACGCACGACCGTGGCGATCGTAAGCCTGGGCAGCTTCACGCCGGGGTTTGTCCTCGCGATGGCGGGATCGTTCCAGCTCTTGATCTCTCCCAGGAAAATGCCGGCCAGGACTGTCCTGGAGAGCTTGAGGTCGCCTGGTAAGCCGGGAAGGTTGTAGGCGAGCACCACGCCTCCCGCCGTGACGGGAAGCAAGAGCACCCCCCTGTCAACCAGCGCCATATCCGCGTCAGACATGGCGGCATCGCTTGCGCCGAAATCGACGCGCTCCTCTTCCTTCGCGCCCCTGCCGATGAAGCGGCGAATGCCCTCTCCGCTTCCCACCGCCTCATACGTGACGAGCGTCCCCGGATGGTCGTGCCGATACGTGGAAAACCATTGTTGGTAAAGGATATGCGGGAAGGTGGCCCCTGCGCCCCGCAAGACCGTGGCGTCCGCCGGTGCCGCGGCCTGCTGCGTACCGCCTCCCGGCCGGGAACAGGCGGCCGGGCCGAGAAGAAGGAGCGCCAGGGCAAGCACGCAAAAGGCAGTTTTCAGGACTTCCGGGCGTCGCGCATCACGTCGCATGGCCTTCCTCGTTAACTGAATTCGCCTCTGATATACTCTCTCGTGTGCTGCTCCTTCGGGTTGTTGAAAATCTGCTGCGATTCGCCGAACTCCACCAGGTATCCCGTGCGTCCTCCCTCCGTGGTATCGACATAAAGAAAGCCCGTATGGTCGGCGACGCGCTGCGCCTGCTGGAGATTGTGCGTCACGATGGCGATCGTATAGCGGCTCTTCAGCTCAAGCATCAATTCTTCGATCCTCCTTGTCGCAATAGGGTCGAGGGCGGAACACGGCTCGTC
>PLSJ01000020.1 GCA_003165115.1 Syntrophaceae bacterium
CCGGCAGGAAGATCTCCACCTTGGCCTTTTCCCGCGCCTTGCCGATAGAGGCGTTCGCCACCTCCCGGCCTTTTTCCTGTTTCAGGAGCGTGCCCAACCGGTCCTTCAGGTCTTCGAAGGGGATGGTCATCTCCGGTTTGCGGTCGACGGCCTTGATCAGGTGGTACCCGAGGCGGGTCTCCACCACGCCGCTCACTTCCCCGGTCTTCAGGCTGAAGAGGGCGTCCTCGAAGGGCTTCATCACCTGGCCCTGCCTGATGTAGCCCAGGTCCCCGTCCTTCGGGGTCTGGTCTTCCGAATAGGTCCGCGCCAGAGATGCGAAGTCCTGTCCCTGCCGGACCTTGTCCAGTATCTCCCCGATCTTCTTCCGGGCCGCTGCTTTCTTGCCCTCGTCCTGGAGGTCCGCCTTTATCAGGATGTGGCTCGCCCTGACCTGCTCGGGCTGGCGGAAGGAATCGCGGTTGCGGTCGTAGTAGGCCCGTATCTCTTTATCCGTTACCTCCGCTTTCGCGGCATACCGGGTCTCGACGAGCTTACCGACGGAAAGCGACCTCTCCACCTGTGCCCGAAAGGCAGAGGGCGATATCTTCAATATGCCCAGGGCGTTCGTGAATTCCGTCTCGCTGGCATACTGCTCCTTCAGCTTCTTCACCTGCCCGTCGATCTCCGCGTCACTCACCTTGACGCTCTTCTTGCTTTCCTGGTAGAGAAGCTCCTGTCGTATCATCCCTTCGATTACCTCTGTCCTTAGCCTGGTGACCTGGGAACAGGTGAGGGGCTTCCCCGTATTCAGGATGAGGCGCTGCACCCTGGCGAGCTCGCGGGTGAAATCCTCCAGGGCGATGTCCGAGCCGTTGACCACGGCAACGACGCCGGGCTTCGCTCCGGCGGCGGCCGTAAGGGCGGCCGGCGCCGCCAGGGAAACGGCCAGGGTCAGGACGAGTAGTGTTGTTCTTAAAGGCATGACCTCACAACCTCCATGTGATTCTTCTTTCCGCGCCCTTGCCTATGAACGAAAGCGGGACGGCATCGGCTATTTCGACCCGAATTTCTGCTGATCGATCTTATCCCTGTAATCCTGGACCAGTTTTTCCAGCTCCACCTTTTTGATCTGGGTGAACGGCTCCTTTTGCGCGAGCGTACGCATGAGGCCCTTGTCCTGATATTGCCTGATCAACTCGTCCCCCAGGTGGTAAAGACGGACGTTATTCTCAACGCACCGGTCGTATTTCGGGATCAACACCTTCAGCTCCTTCTCCCGCTCCTGGAGCGCCTGGGAGGTCTGTCGCTGCTTTTGTTCCAACCCATTGCGGTCGGCCTCGGTCTTGGTCAGGAGGGTGGCCGTCTGCCTGTTCTTCGACTCCTGGGAAACTGCCCTTGCCTCCGACAGTGCGCGCTTTTCCTCGAGGGACGCCGCCAAGGACGCCAGGGAATCGGCCCTGGACTTGAGTGTCCTGTTCTCCGCGGCCAGGCCCTCTTTTTCCTTTCGAAGCCCCTCGGCTTCGGCCAGGCCCTGCTGTTTCTCTTCTTCGAGGCCGGCCTGGGCGGCCATGCCCTGCACATACTTCCTTTGGGCCTGAGACAAGCGCTGGTTGATTTCCCTGATTTTGGCCTGATGCGCTTTCTGCTGGCCCTGCAACTGTACATGGCCGTATCCCATGCCGAGGGCCAGGCCCACGAGCACGCCCGCCACGCCTACAAGCAGCCTTTTCGGCCGGTACCCCGCCATGAGCCTCACCTCCTGTATCAGAACCTTGCGTTCACGTCCACGAACAGAGAATCGATGGCCAGGGGTGGGCCCGTGATCTCGTTGGCCGTCGTCCATTTGAGCGATAGCCAGACGTTCTTGGAGAGCCCGAGGTCCGCTCCCAGGATCCATCCCTTGGCATTCGTCCCGCCGAGGTGAAAATCGGGATCGGTAAAGGCGTCGATGACCGCGTCCGCCTCAAGATACCGGTAGTACCCATAGGCCCGCCATTGTCCGAAGCGGTGCAGTTCCTGATGACCGACGGACAGGCCCACTTGATAGCCCTGCGTCTGCGCGGTGATACCGGGGTTTCCGGTCCGGGCCGCCACCGATGACCGGTCGAAACCGACGTTCTTCACGTAGTCCGCAAGCAAGGCCACGTGGATCGGGTCCCAGAACCCCACGTCGAGCATGGCGGTGACGTTCAGCTCCCGGTATTGCGCGGCGAGGGCCAGCTCCGTGGAGGCAGGGTTGGTGGAGTAATTACCGATATCGAAGAGGGTGTTCCCCTTTTGCTGGAATTGGGGGGCCGTGTAGTCATAAAGGCCGGGGTTGCCCGGATTGTTGGCGATCCCCCTCGTGTGCTGGTAGTCGTAATAGGCCACGCCGATCTTTCCCAGCAACCCTTGACGGGGCTTGATATCGACGCCGACCTGTCCCGCGTAGAGCCACTTGTCGCTCTGGCTGAATTGTGCGTTGTAGAGGGGGAAGGCCCCTGCCGTCGCGAAACCCTCCAGCGCACCGAAGAGGCTGTGCCGGTAGGTGCCCGCGAACCCCTCGAAGGTGAGGTCCTGGTACCAGACCAGCTCGCTAAAGAAGAACGGGTTGGGTATTCTCCCCCCTATGAGGGTGAGGCCGGGCGCAGGCTCCGTCTTCAGGTAGGCCAGGTCGAGGGTCGCGCTGTACTTGTTGAAGTAGGCGCCCATGGTCTGGCCGGTGGAGACGGGACTGGTCGTACTCCCCGTGGTGAGCCTCAGACCCACCTCGGTCCCCTCCGCCACATCTGCCGTCGCTCCGAGGCGCGCCCGGACCTTGTAGCTCTCCTGGTTGTTCATGGTGTTCATGAGCTGGGTGGGGTTGCCGGGGCTCGCGAGCTGGGCGTTGTTCTTGTTGAAGTAATCGCCCTCGTAGCGGAGGCGGATATCGCCGCCGAACCGGATACGCTTGGTCCACTCCGGCGCCGCCGCCGACTCGATATTTTTCTTCGTCTCCTGGAGTACCTCTTCCTTGATCTCCGCCTTCATTTCCTCGCTGACCGTCTTTTTGATGTCCCGGGCCGCATCCTGGGTCATTTTTTCGAAGTCTTCCCGGTTCCGCTCGGAAAAGAGGACAATAGGAGGGGCCTTTGCCGCGCTCTTCGCCACCTGGTCGGCCTCTGCCGCGCTCAAGACTCCCTTGGTCTTCAGAAGCTCCGTCAGGGCCGCGAGCGCGGAGGCGCCCGGCTCCCCCTTCTTCCGCATCATGGCCGCCGCGTCCTCCCGGCTCAGGAGCCCCTTTTCGACCAGTATCTGCACAAGGGCCTCGATCCCGGCCGCCTCGCCGGGTTGAGACGGCTGGCCGTGGGCGCCTGCCGGAAGGAGGGTAAGCATCAGGACGAACAGGAGAAGCCATGCCTTCCCGCCCTTTTTCCGTGTGTGTCGCATCGGGTTGCAGTGTCTCATGCTCTCTCCGGTCAAGCTCCTTCACCGCGAGGTGATCTTGTAGTTCATGCCGCGATAAATGCCCTTCGGAAGGGGTTTGCCGATCCTCGCGAACCTGAGCGCCTTTACCGCTTCCTCCATGGCCTGGCTCCCCGAGGAGCGGACGATCCGGTAACCCGTGATGGCGCCCTGCTCGTCCAGCTCGATCCGGACCTCCACCTCCGCGGTCCCCTTGGGTATGCCCCCATTCTCCTCCAGGCGCTTGCGCACCAGCCTGTTCAGTTCCTCTCCGACGATCCGGGTGTACCAGCCGAACCTTCTCTGCAGGGCGGCCTGGTCCGTACCGCCGCCCTTGCCGAATCCCGTTCCCAGGGTCGTCACGTCCCTGCCGCCCTTCCCCCTGCCCACGAGGCCGAAGCCGTCGGCGCCCGCGGTGCCCTCTCCTTCCAGACCAAGGGGGCCTTCCGGGGCAGGCTTGTTGTCCCCCTTCGGGCCGGCCGGCCGCGGCCCCGTATCCTGGGGCGTCACGATGGCCCGTTCTTTCCGCACCTCCTGCTCGGGAGGCTTCTCCCTGGGAGGCGGGGGCGGCTTCTCGGGGAGGTTCGATTTGACGAGGTCTACGCTGGCGATGAAAACCTTCTTCCCTCCTCCCCCCTTGTCGTTCCTGAGGAGATAGACGAAGCCCCCCGTGAGGAGCGCGAAGAAGAGAAGCACCAGGAAGGTGATGATAAAGAGCGCGTGGGATCTCCCTTTTTGCGTCACGGGGCGCTTTCGCTCATTCGTGCCGCGGGTGTTCGTTCCTGGGTGCGCCATCTATTTCACCAGCTTCTGCGTCACCAGCCCGAGCTGGGTGATCTCCAGCTTCTGGAGCAGGTCCAGGACCTCTATGACGCTCTTGTACGATATCTTCTGGTCCCCCTTGATCACGACGGGGAGGTTCGGGTTGACGGCCTTGAGTGCCTTGAGCCTCGCCTCCAGGTCGGGCAGCGTCACGGGGAAGCTGTCGAGGTAGATCGTGCCCTCCGCCGTGATGGTGATGGCCTTGGTGGCAGGCTTGATGTTGCCCGCAGCGGCGCTCGCCTTGGGGAGGTTCACGTTGATCCCCTGGACGGTCGCGGTGACCACCATGATGAAGACGATGAGGAGGTTCCAGGCAAGGTCCAGAAGGGGGACCACGTTCAGCTCCGCCTGCACCTCCAGGTCGTCGTACGGGTTCTTCCTCATGTCCCGTGCTCCTCTTCCACCCGGTTCGTGAACTCATCCATGAAGACGTTCATGTCGGCGGTGATGCCTTTTATCTCGGATGCGAGGTAGCTGTACTGGAAGAGGGCGGGGATGGCGAGCATCAGCCCCATGAGGGTACAGGCAAGGGCGGATGCCACACCCGGCGCGATGGCGGCGAGGTTCGCCTCGCCTGCTTCCGCCACGCCCGCAAAGGTATTGATGACGCCCCAGACCGTCCCGAAGAGGCCCATGAAGGGCCCGCCGGAGATGCTCAGCGTGAAGAAGAGCAGGCCGGAGGTGTTCCTCTTGCTTTCCTGCAGGGACGCCCTGTCGAGAGCGGCCTTGAAGGCGGTGATGGCCTGGGCCGAAAGGTGAGTCGCCCCGCTCTCCTTCATCTTCCGGAGCCTGCGGTCCAGCTCGTCGAGGCCAGCCGCATAGACGCGGAGCAGGGAGGAGTCGCCGAAATCCTCCCCGACGGCCCCTACTCCATCGGAGGCGGAGAAGTATTCGGAGAACGCGGCGTTGTCCTTCTTCAGCTTGCGGAGGATAATAAATTTGTTGAAGAAGAGGACCCACGTGATGGCGATCATGACGACGATCGCGCCGATGATGAGCCACCCGTCCAGGGTGATGGCCTTTGCGGTGACGACGAGCAGGTGGACCGTCAGGTTCTCCCCGCCGCCGGAGGTGCCTTCTTCCTCCAGGTAGGAGAGCAGGGGAGTGTCGGGACCCTGGCTCACGGCGGCTGCATGGACCCAGGCGGGCGTCCTGCTCACTCCCGCGATGCCGACCTCGTCGATGGCGCCCAGGATGCCGTGTTTCCCCTGGAGAGCACCCCCAATGGCGATGTCGGCCGATGGCTCGGGCATGGCAAGTCCGGTCGTAGATTTCTCCCGTCCATCCATATAGAGAGAGAGTGTTTTGCCATCCGCCGTCACTGCCACGTGGACCCACCTGCCTTGCGGCAGCTCGACGGGCGCGCTGCC
>PLSJ01000480.1 GCA_003165115.1 Syntrophaceae bacterium
ACTGGTGCATCAATTGCAAGACCGCCCTGGCCGAGGCGGAGATCGAGTACGAAATGGACAGGCCCACGTCCATCTACGTCAAGTTCCCGCTCGTCTCGCGGAACGACGCCGTCAAAGATTACCCCGACAAGCCTGTATTCATGCTCATATGGACCACGACGCCCTGGACCCTCCCGGCCAACCTCGCCATCGCCATAAACCCCGAGTTTACCTACGTCGCCGTCGAGACGCACGATGAGATCTATATCGCGGTATCCGACCTGGTTGCGGACATCATGGGCAAGGCAGGCATAGCCGATTACCGCATCATCGGCGAGATATCCCCCGAGACGCTGAAGGGGTTCGAGTTCAGGCATCCCTTCATCGACAGGCGGTCCGTTGTCGTCTTTGCCGATTACGTGGCCAAGGACGTGGGCACGGGAGCGGTCCATACCGCGCCGGGGCACGGCGAGGAAGACTACGCGACGGGCCTCCAATACGGCCTCGACGTCTATTCGCCGGTGAACGAAAAAGGCGAGCTGATGCAGGACGTGGAGTTCTTCGCGGGGCTGAATGTCTTCCAGGCCAACCCCGTGATCATCAATAAGCTGAAAGAGATGGGGCGTCTGCTCTTCTCGGAAGAGATCGAGCATTCCTATCCTCATTGCTGGAGGTGCAAGAAGCCCGTCATCTTCAGGGCGACGGAGCAGTGGTNNCGCCCCGACTGGTGCATCTCGCGCCAGAGGACCTGGGGCGTGCCCATCACCATATTCTACTGCGACGCGTGCAGGGAGCCCTACTGGAGCCGCGAGAGCTTCGAGCGGATCATCGGCGAGGTCTCGACGCACGGGGCCGACATATGGTTCGAGAAGGACGCGGCCTATTTTCTGCCGGAAGGGGCGCGATGTGCGTGCGGGAACACGACGTTCTCCAAAGAGCAGGACATCCTGGACGTCTGGTTCGACTCCGGCTCCAGCTTCGCGGCGGTGCTGAAGAAGCGGAAAGAGCTGAAGTTCCCGGCGGATATGTACCTGGAGGGCAGCGACCAGCACCGTGGGTGGTTCCACAGCTCCCTGCTCGTCTCGGTCGGCAACGACCACGCGGCCCCCTACCGCTCGGTCCTGACCCACGGCTTCGTGGTCGACGGCAAAGGCAGAAAGCAGTCGAAGACCGTGGGCAACGTGATCTCCCCATCCGAAATCATCGATAAGTACGGGGCCGAGATACTAAGACTCTGGGTGACCTACGAGGACTACAGGGACGACATAAAGATCTCGAAGGAGATCATCGACCGGATCATCGAAACATACAGGAGGATCAGGAACACCTTCAGGTTCCTCCACGCGAACATCGCGGACGATTTCGACCCCGAGACGGAAAAAGTGCCGTACGAACAGCTCTCCTCTCTCGACAAGTGGCTCCTCTCGCGACTCCAGAGGACGGTCCAGAGGGTGAGGGACGCCTACGAGACGTACGCCTTCCATACGATCTACCACACGGTCCACGACTTCTGCGCGGTCGAGCTGAGCGCCCTCTACCTCGACATCATCAAGGACAGGATGTACGTGGAAAAGAAGGGCTCCGTAAAGCGCAAGGCGTCCCAGACGGTCGTTTTCGAAAGCCTCGTCTCCCTTCTCAGGCTTGCCGCGCCCATCCTGGCCTTTACCACGGAGGAGATGTGGTCGTACCTGTGGCCGCTCGTCCCCGAGGAATCGGTCCATCTGGCGGCATTGCCCGAGATCGACCCCGCTCTCATCAATCCGGCTGTCGAGGCGGAATGGGAGACGATCTGGGGGATCAGGGAGGCGGTCAATAAGAAGATCGAGGAAAAAAGGGTGCAAAAGGTGCTCGGCCATCCCCTCGACGCGAAGGTCGTGATAGCACTGCCTGGCGATGAGGCCGCGATACTGAGGAGGCTCGGAGACGATCTGAAAGCGGTGCTCATCGTCTCCCAGGTGGAAGTCGTCGATTCGCCGAGCCTGGAAATCACGGTGCTGAGGGCGGAGGGCCTCAAGTGCGAGCGGTGCTGGCAGTACGCGACCGACGTGGAGACGACCGGGACACTACCCAATATTTGTAAGCGATGCAGAGATACGCTCACCTCCTGTTAATCCCGCCTATCTTCTTCCTCGACAGGTGGACGAAGATCCTCGTGCGGGACGATCTGCCCTTCGGCGGACAGGTGGGTCTCTTTTCCTGGCTGTCGATCGTGCACTGGCGCAACAAAGGCGGCCTGTTCGGGCTCATGTCGCAGAATGAAGCCGGCCGCTATATCTTCTTGCTGGTCCCGCTCGCCATCATCGCCGGTCTCGCATATTACCTCGTCGCGTACCGGCTGTACAACTGGACCCGGTTCTCGCTGGTTTTTGTGCTTTCCGGCGCCCTGGGCAACATGTACGACAGGATCTTCGAGGGCTCCGTCCTCGATTTTGTGCTCGTCTCTTACAAGAGTTACTACTGGCCGGCTTTTAACGTAGCCGACATGTCCATCACCTTCGGGATAGGTCTGTGGCTCTATGCGCAGCTTTTTATCAAGGAGGCGCGACCGTGAAAGGCGATACGGCGCGGACAGGAAGGCCGAAGGACGTGGCCGATGGATGAAGATATGGATGAAGGCGTCATCGACGAAAACAAGAAGGTAAGGCGACTGCGGTTTATGGTCGATTTTACCCTCGAATATATCAGGACCCAACGGCTCTCCCACGACCAGGCGATACTCGTCGTGGAAGGGGTGAAGAGGTTCGCCCTCGGCCTTTTCCCCGATAAGGAAGAGACCTTCGATCTTGTGTACGCGCCGCGGTTCAAGCGGCTGCTGAACGACAAATTCCAGAGGTCTTAGCGACCGTTTACGCGACGTTCCTTGCTTTTCCACGGGTGAGGCGTTATTTTTACTCATTGCAGTAAGTTTTTCGGGGAAGCGCGACCATGAAGAATGTCCTCGCAATGATCCTGGCAGGCGGCCGGGTGGACGAGCTTGACGTGCTCACCTTTTTGCGTCCCAAATCGGTGCTGCCTTTCGGCGCCCTCTACCGGATCATCGATTTTCCCATGAGCAATCTCATGAACTCGGGCATCGAGAGGGTGGGGATCCTTTCACAGTATCGCCCGTTTAACCTGATCAATCATGTCGCCAGCGGCCAGCCCTGGGACATGATAGGAAGAAACCGGTTCGCCGTCGTCCTCCCGCCGTTCAAGGGGAGGGAGGCGTCCGACTGGTACAAGGGCACGGCCGACGCGGTCTACCAGAACATAGATTTTATCAGGATGTACAACCCGGACCTCGTGCTGATACTGTCGGGCGACCATATCTATCACATGGACTATCAGGAGGTCATCAATTTCCACCGTGAAAAGAACGCTGACCTCACCATCGCCTTCACGAGCGTGCCCAAGGAAGGCGCCCACCGCTTCGGCCAGGGCCTGATCGAGCAGGAGGAGGCCCGCGGCGGCAGGCTCGCACGGTATACGGAAAAGCCTAAAAAGGCGCTCTACGAGTGGGCCTCCCTCACCATCTACGTCTTTAACCCCGGCGTCCTTCTCGATGCGCTGGCCGAGAACTCCGGCAAGGATTCGCACGAGTTCGGCAAGGATATCATCCCGTCCCTCGTTGACAACTTCAGGGTTTACGGCTACAAGCATTTGGGCTACTGGGGGTACACGCGCACCCTCGAAGAGTACTGGCGGACAAGCATGGACCTCCTCGGCGACAATCCACGGATCGACCTGAAGTCCTGGCGGATAAGGACAAATCTGGCACACGGGGAGATCAGGGACCGGCAGCCGACGATCCTCGGCCCTTCCGCCGTGGTCGAGGACTCGCTGTTCCATTCGGGCTGCACCATCAAAGGGAAGGTCTCCCATTCCCTGCTTTTCCCCGGAGTATGCGTCGAGGAAGGGGCGGTAGTCGAGGATTCGATACTCTTTTTCGACACGGTAGTGGGNNAGGCGGCCGCGCACTTGTCGGGGGCCGGGAAGGCGGGCTTTCGGTGATCGGGACGGGGAGCGCCATACCCGACGGGGTGAGGATCCACCCCGGCGTCACCGTCTATCCAAACGTGGAGGCAAGCCGCTTCACGCGAACAGAATACAGCGGCGGCGAGATAATCAAATGAGAAAGGTGGTTGCCGTTCTCCTCGCGGGCGGCGTGGGAAGCCGTCTCAA
>PLSJ01000239.1 GCA_003165115.1 Syntrophaceae bacterium
CCCCGGGGAAAATCGATGAAGACCCTTATGACCCCTTTGCCTTCATCAAACTCCACCTTTGTAATCATCCATGGCGGCTCCAGCTTGAGCGCTTTTGTAAACAGGGACTCCAGGTCTTGCATCGTGTAGGGGCTCCTCTCTTTTTCGCTACAGTCTACCTTACCCATTCAGGATGAGAAAGAGCCAAAAAAAATTTATGTCGTCCCGGTAAAACCTTTTCGGGTTTCTTCCCTGATATGCTCTATGTGCTCATTCAATGTCCTTGTCGCGTTGAGACCGTCCTTCTTTTTCAAAAACATTACTATTCTTTGATGGTGCTGGAGGGCTACTTCGGCCAGGGCCTGGTCCTCTTTCGTCCTGTTCCTGAACCTGGTCATCTCCTTCCGCAAGGCGTCGGCCATCCTTATCAGCCGGTCGCTCTGGCTCAAGGAACACAACATATGATGGAACTCGGCATCGAGTTGGACGAATTGTTCCGGCTTGCGGCCCGCCACCGCGCTCTCCGATTTTTCGAGGTTTTCTTCGAGGTCTCTTATCTCGTTTTCTCCGATGCGGTCGATCGCTCTTTTGAGCGCAAGCGTTTCGACGGTCTTTCTGATCTCCGAAAGCTCCTCGAGGTCTTCCGGCGCTATGTCGGCTATTTGGTAACCAGCCTTGTCGATACCTATAATCAGGCACTCTCTTTCGAGGGCATGAAGCGCTTCCCTGACGGGCGTCCTGCTGATCCCCATTTCTTCCGAGATCTTCGTTTCATACAGCTTCGTCCCGCTGGGAATGGCGCCGCTGAGAAGCGCATTTCTCAACTGTTCATAAACGATTCTTCTTAAGGGAGGTTGTTTCTTGATCTTGCTTACAAACATGGTATGTGTCGGAGTATCGGGATGCCGTTTCATGGGTACCGTATATTGAATACGATATACGTAAATCCTTGTCAAGGATTTCCTGAGGCTGTGCACATGGCGGCACTGTTATTGCATCTTCCTGTGGTATCTCCCCGGCCTCACAGGGGGTCGTGATTGCTCAAAAGGCAATGATTGCGAAGGAGCTACCGTGAATATTTATTTTTTGAAGGCCCAGTGGGCACTTTTCGGCCTCCGGGCGCCGGCTTTCTCGTGGTTGGTCTCGGCCGGTCTCATCACGTATTGCGCGACGATTTTTCTTCGGCAGGTGCGGGCGTCAAAAATCCGACAGCGCACCCTCTCCCTTGCCGACGGAAGACTCAAGGCGCTCCACGCCGGGCAGCCCGCGGCGCACCTGCGACACAGCGGCGTCTCCGGTCGCTTCCTGAAAGAAATAGACAGGGTCTTCAAAGACCTGCCGCCGCTGGAGAACACGTGGCAAACCATTTCTTCTTCCCTGATAAGCAGGGTCGACAGAAACGGGGAAGAGCGTTTCTGGACCGCCGGGGACACCGGGGCCGTCTTCAGCGAATTGGCGGCGCAGCAGGGAGACGCGGGCTACAGGAACGCATCCGCTATCATCACGGGGGTAGGCCTTCTCGCAACCTTTCTCGCGATCCTCGTCGCCCTGCTCGACGTACGGCTGGCGAACAACAGGATACAGGGGCTTGACCTGCTTATCCAGGGGCTTTCGGGAAAATTCCTCTCTTCGGTGGTTGCCGTCGGCTGCGCCACCACCCTCGTCTTCTTCGAGAGGGGTCTTTTCCACCCGGTGAGGGCGCGCACCCTCTCCCTTGGCGTTACCCTGCGGGGCCTGCTGCCCAGGTTGACGCCCTCCCAGATATTGCTCGACAGCCATAAGGAGATCGTGGAACGGTTAGAGGCCCTGAGGGACAGGGACGCGGCGTTTGCCTCCGGGCTGGGCCGGGACCTGGCCCATGCCATAGAGCCTGCGCTGAATGAGATGGCCGTCACGTTCAATGAGTCCCTCACCGGCGCCGCTTCCGGCCAATTCGGGCAGATGTCGGAATCGCTGGGAAGCACGGCGGCCATGCTGCAGCAGATGAACAGCCAACTGGCCATGACGGGTAATGTCCTCAATGAGCTGGTGGACATGGCAGCGCGCACGGCCGCGGACGAGACGGCGAGCCGGCAGACCCAGATTGCGCAGATGACGGGGGCAGTGGGCAGCCTCATGGAAAGGCTGGAAGGTCATACGGGAGAGTCGATGGGCTCCATGGAAAAGGCCATGGCCGCCATTACCCTCGATATGTCCCACAAGATGACGGACCTCTCGGCCCGGATGGCCGCCGTCATCGAGAAGGCTTCCGAGAGGTCCACGGGCAGCGCGCAGGAGGTGCTCCACCAGGCAGGCTCCCTTGCATCGAGAAGCAGCGAGCAGTTGGCTGTGCTCCTCGAAAGACACAGCGCCGAAATGGGCAAGGTAGACGATCTGAGGGACGCCCTCGACCGCACACTCAGACAGTTCACGCACGCCATCGGACGACACAACGAGACGACGGAGGGGCTTTCGTCCCTGGCCGCCGAGGTAAACAGGAACATCTCGTCCCTGGCCGGGATAACGCGGTCGGTCGCGGAGAGCCAGGAGGCGGCGGTGCGGGTCCTCTCCACGAGCTCCGGGCAAATCGAGCGCTTGACGGGTTTTGCGCGTGAGCAGGAGGAGGTATGGCAGCGGATCCAGGCATCGATGACCGCGTACGATAAGATGTTCCAGGCCGTGGAGGGCCACGCCAGGGAACTCCTCGCCCAGATCGCCCGGCACCTTGGCGGCTATTCGAGCGTCACGGAAAAGCACTTCACCCTGCTTACGACCACGGCCGACAACTTCATTTCCCAGGCGACCGGGCGCCTCTCGGGATCGATCGACGAGCTGGGAGAACAGCTCGACGAGCTGCATGACGCCGTGAACAAAATGGCGTGCGCCTCGCAGGGCATGAGGTAGCCGATGTCCCGTGGCAGGAGCGACGCCGTATTATCCAATTCGTTCGTCGACCTCATGACCTCTCTGGCCGTGATCTTCATCCTGCTCCTCTGCGCGTCCCTCAACAACGCCCAGGAGGAGAGACGGACCACAAGGAACTCGGTCCTCGCGGAGATGCAAAAAGCCCTTCATCAGTTCGTGTCCGGCGGGATAGAGGTGAAGACGGACCCCAACGACCCTCTCGGCCTTCTCGTCCTCGTACCCGAAGACCTTCTGGCCTTCAGGCTTGACCACGCCGATATATCGCCCGCGGGTGACGCCTTCCTGCGGGCCTTTATACCCAAGCTCTCCGCCGTCGTCTGTTCCCCCAGGTTTGCACACGAGGTGAACTCGATCATCGTCGAGGGGCATACGGATTCTTCCGGGACGGACCGGCATAACTGGGACTTGAGCCAGAAGCGGTCGATGTCCGTTGTCCGGGCCAGCCTGAACGTCCTCGATGACGGCGGCATGCGTGTGGAGAAGGCCGCGTTCCTTCAGCTCTTGTCCGCCACGGGCAGGGGCAGCGCGGAGCTTGTCAGGGACGTGTCGGGGGAAGAGAACACCGTGATGAGCAGGCGCGTCATATTCAAGCTCCGGTTCCGCTCCATCGAGCAGATCCCGGTCGTCGAAACAATCAGAACGGTAAGAGGAGAACATGGAACGAAAGCAGCGGAGTGACGACGCCCTGGTAAAAGACCTGACTTTTCTCATACGGGAGTTGGTGGATGCCCTCGACGACTCCGCCGGGCGTCTCACGAAAAAGCAGGCGGCGATGAGCCTCCGGAACCTGCAACGGACGGCCGACGGTAGAGGAAAAGCTCCTCCGGTGCACCGCGGCACGCCGCTCGAACGATACACGTCGGACTGGACCGATTATGTCTCCGGCAAAAAGGCGTCCCTCGACAAGAGGGCCATTAGGTTCCTCTGCTGGGTACCGGGGATCGCAACCGATGGCAGGTTCCTCGCGGCCTTCAAGAGTTCCGGGATCGGTCCCAGCCGGCGCACGCTGGCCGGCCTTGTCCGGTCGTGCCACTGCATGTGGGACGACATGCCGCGGATAAGCCCCTCCATCGACATCGTAAGGGGGTTGTTGCAGGCGTATGGAGGGAGCGATAAGGTCTTGCGCAAATGGCAGGCGCATATCGAAGTCCTGCTCGCGAAAGATGCCCCCCGGCGCATGGCCGACAAGCTCGTCGGCGGCGAAAGGAGCCTCGCCTCCTTCATGGAAGAATGGTGCATCGAGCCCCAGTCGGATTTCTTCCGGCGCGTGGTCGTCATCGCGTGCGCCGCGTGCCGCAACCGGCTCGACGGGCTCGACCGCGCGCTTTTTGTGCTGCTCTTCAGGGACCTCCTGCCATGGCCCGGTTGGGACCCCCCGACGTTCAAGAGAGAGATAGGCGCCCTCATTCAGCACGACCCCATGAGCGAACGGTCACGGGAGACGATCCAGAGGTTCGTGCTCCATTTCGAAGGGCTCGGCGATCCGCGTCTTTCCGCCAACCGCGTCCAATGGGCAGAGGTGCCGATTGCGGCCAAAGAACGCATGATCGACTGGCTTTGTAAGGAAAACCCCTATGTCTTCTCGGAGCACGTCTACCAGCAGGGCGAGGGATGGGTCTGGAAACAGAGGGCATCCCCGCACGACCCGCTGTCGTTCAGGGATGCATAAATAAGGTAGGCGGGCACACACCGATCCCCTCACCCCAGCCCTCTCCCCCAAGGGGGACAACTGTTCCTACTCGCCCCTTTGGGGGAGAGGGCTGGGGTGAGGGGATCGTCGGAGTACTTGATTATTCTGCTTGAGTACAGGTATACTTCCCATGCGACCGATCAACAACGAGGAGAGGTTTATGAGCGAAGATGCCGGTGTAAAATCAAACAATCCGATCAGGCGGCCTGCCACGGCCGACGCCATTCCGGTCTTTAAGGAGCTCGTGGTTGCCCACGCGAGAGAGATCGGCTACGAGGAGCGCAGGGTCCTGGAGATGGCCGCCGCAATCGAGGAGACCATCGATAATATCCTCCGGTTTGCCTGTGCCGACGCCCCGGCGGAGATCAGCATAAAGTGCTCGAAGCATGAAATGGGTATGCTCGTCATTGATATAAGGGACACGGGCAAGCCATTTAATATGCTCGTGGCGAGTTCATTCCCGTCCACGGCCGATTTCGTCGAATCCGGAGAGAAGTTGTCGACCGTCAAGATGAAGAGGGCCTTCAAGAACGTCGAATACCGGAGAGATGGGGACGAGGGCGTAAATATACTGGCCTGCATCGTTCCGAAATAATCTGCCGGCACATATATCGAACCTGCGCGGGATGCACCCTATCCGCCCGCGATGAGGAGCGCGAAGGCCACCGTGTCGCCGTCCCTCATAGGCCTTGCGCCGATGTCGTCCCGCCCCTCGCCCACGGCTTCTCCGTTGATGGTGAAGAAGATATCGGGGGCCACTTCCCCGTCCTCCCCTAGGACGACCGCGTCAAAATTCTTCACTTCCCTGGCGAGCCGGCCGAGAAGGTCGGAAAATCGCCCACCCGCAAAGTCGACGTCGATCTTTTTCCTGCCAAGGTCTTTCGTGATCAACTGGAGGCTCAGGAACTCGACCGTGATCTTCACCCGACCTCCTCCTGCGCACATCTTTCATAACGCAGCGCGTGCGCCTGGCACGCTTTGGCGCACGCCGGGTCTCCCCCGCAAAAATCACATTGCGCGAGACCGGTGCGCCTGTACTCTTCAAACATGGTCGCGCGTCCGGGCCCGATGTCACCGGCCATGATGACAGCGAGGTCCCGCCGGTGCACCACGGGCAGGTAGCCCGACGACCCGCCCAGCCTGACGACCCGTATCCGTGACCGGGCGGAATTGACCGAGCCGGTCTTTTTTACGGAACAGACGATCTCACAGAGCCTGCACCCCGTACAGCTCTTCGCGTCGATCCGGAGCACCTCCGTCATGCATTCCGCCTAGAGCACATCGGTCGGCTCCCACCCTATCCCCAGCCTCTCGAGAAGCTGCGGGGTCGGGGTGCCCGATGCGTCCCACTCGTGGAGCCCGTAATACTCGTCGAGCATCCCCTCGAACCTGTCCCGGTCGATGGACTTCCCCTTCGCCATCGGTAAGCCCGCGGGCGTCGGGACGGTGAAGTACCTCTCCGGCAACATATCGTGGGCGCGCGTAAGCCCTTCCCTGATGTTGAACATGCGCTCCAGCGTGTAGCTCCTGTTGGCCGCGTCCCAGATCTGGAGAGGCGTGAGGCAAAGCCCCGTGTTGAGCTCGACCATCCGGGAAAACTCGGTGAAAGACGGGAGGTTGGGGCTCATGAATATGGTATGGAACTTACAGACGCCCAGCGCGTCGACCGCCATGTAGTTATGCTCCTGCCAGAGGACCATCCACGCCTTGCCTTCATACGAATCGAACCTGTTGACCAGGGGGCCGGCATACGGCGCGGGGTTGTCGCGGTAGACCCTTTCCAGCGTTGGCAGAGGCAGGTTGTAGACGTCGATGCCGGGTCTCGACCGTATATGGTCGGCGCCCCTCGACGAGGTCGCGATCCCGAGGGCGAGCGCGGGGGTCGGTCTCTCATCCGAATGGAGGTTGCTCATCCCCTTGATCTGTATCAGGTAGTCCTCCGAGCCCCGTCCCACCACCCCGGCCGCGCGGAGCGGCCCTTCCGCCAGGATATGTCCGAAGCCGACACGGCCGGCGATGCGCCGGACCATCTCGATGACCGCCTCGTCGTTGCCGAACCGCAAATCGATGCCGTCCGTATCGGCGAGGGTAATGATTCCCTTTTCGAAAAGCTCCATGGCCCAGGCGATCATGTTGCCCGTCTCCAGCGTATCCATCCCGTCGCGGTTGACAAGATGATTGCAGGCGAGCACGGTGTTCAGGTCCCTGCAGCCGACCATGGAGCCGAAGGCGCCCTGGCTCGAGTACTCGGGTCCTTCCGCGTAGGTCCCCGCGTAGGCCCCTTCCTTGATCACGTACCGGTGCCGGCAGTGGACCTGGCATCCGAAGCACGCCCCGTGTCCCACGGAAACATCCTCCATGTTCTCCGCTTCGAGACCTTCCCCATCCTCCAACTGGTTCGAGAGGAAGTTGTTCGTCCTCACGAACCCGATGGCATTGGTCCCGCCGTAGATGAACATGGTCCCCCATTTCTGCATGGTGCCGGCGATCTTCGTCGCGAGAATGCGCTCGTTGATGCTCCTGTTGTATTCCAGCGCCGCTTCCGGGTGCGCGATGTCGAGGCTCCCCGATCCCCTCGCGACGATCGCCTTCAGGTTCTTGCTGCCCATGACGGCCCCCAGGCCTGTCCGGCCGGCGGCGTTCTTGAAGCCGGTCATCACGGTGGCGAACCGCACAAGCTTCTCCCCCGCGGGGCCTATGCAGAGCGTTTGGACCGCGCGGTCGGTCAGCTCTTGCTCCAGGGCGGCCTGCGTCTCGAACACGTCCTTGCCCCAGAGATGCGCCGCGTCCCGTATCTCTATGCGGCCGTCGTTGATCCACAGGTAGGAGGGGATTGCCGCCCTGCCCCTTATCACGAGATGGTCGAACCCGGCAAAGCGAAGCTCGGGCGCGAAGTATCCGCCGATATTGCTCGAGCCGACAAAACCGGTGAGGGGCGATCTCGCCATGATATGGCACCTCCCGGATGACGACGCCAGAAGCCCCCCAAGGAGGCCGCAGCTCACGATCATCACATTGGAGGGACCGAGGGGGTCGCTGCCGGGAAGCGTGTAATTGTACAGCAGGTAGGCGTCCAGACCCCTGCCGCCGAGAAATCGCTTTCTCACGGACATGGGTATTTCCTTTATCGAGACCGACCGGTCACTCAAATCTATGACGGCCAGTTTTCCATTCAAAGCCATCGAGGTTCCTTAACTCTTCTTCCAGGGTCCCCTGATCTTGACGCTGTGTGCGTCGAGCCAGGTGAGCCTCCATGACGCCCCGCAATGGGGACAGTCCGCATGGTCCGCACCCGACGGCGGCCGGAAATGTCCAAGGCAGCCGAGGCACCTCACCTCGGCGTCCCGCTCCTCGCGGCTTCTCTCTTTGGGCTGTGTATCCTCTTCCCCTAACATGTCCCGGCCTACGGTCCTGTAACGTCTATAGAATAGGTGCTTTCAGGCGGTATTCGGTCCCTTTTATGCTCACCGCAGCCTCATGCCGAGATCTTGGTGCCTCGGAAACGCCCGGATGGACGCACCCCTCTCTTGTGCCCCGCGGGTGCAACCCCTTCATTCTATTAGTTCTTTACCATAAATGTCAAGAACCTGATTTTACCTGCGTGGACGGCCATTTCCAGCTCGTTTCCTCGGGTCTGTCGATGCCGTTTTCGTACGCGTAGTTCGTCGCATCGATGATCCGGTCCTTGAGCCATTCCTTGAAGTGGGCGGCCGTCTCCCGCAGGCGGTCCACGCGGTCGATGACGTCGATGGCGAGGCTGAACCGGTCGATCTGGTTTCGGATGGCGAGCTCCAGCGGGGTATTGACGTTGCCGTGCTCCTTGTAGCCGCGCACGTGCAGGTTCCGGTGGTTAGCCCGGCGGTATGCGAGCCTGTGGATGAGCCATGGATAGCCGTGGAAGTTGAAGATGATCGGTTTGTCGCGGGTGAAGAGGCTGTCGAAATCCGCATCGTTAAGGCCATGCTCGTGCTCGGTATGGGGCTCCAGCTTGAAGAGGTCCACCACATTGATGAAACGGACCTTCAAGTCGGGGAGGTGCTCCCGAAGAAGGGCCGTGGCCGCAAGGGCCTCCATGGTGGTGACGTCCCCGGCGCACGCCATGACCACGTCGGCCTCAGTCCCCTGGTCGTTGCCGGCCCAATCCCATATGCCTATGCCCTTCGCGCAATGCTCGACGGCCTGGTCCATCGTCAGATACTGGAGGTGCATCTGTTTGTCCGCGACGATCACGTTCACGTAGTTCGTGCTCCGCAGGCAATGGTCCGCCACCGCGAGCAGACAATTTGCGTCGGGGGGAAGATATATCCTCGTTACCCTCGCGCTCTTGTTTGCCACCAGGTCGAGAAAACCGGGGTCCTGGTGGCTGAAGCCGTTGTNNTGCTGGTTGAACATGGAGTCGATGACATGGATGAAAGCTTCGTAAGACGCAAACAAGCCGTGACGGCCGGTCAGGACGTACCCTTCCAGCCAGCCTTCGAGGGTATGTTCGCTCAACATCTCCATTACCCGCCCCTCGGGTGAAAGGAAACCTCCATCCGCATCTTCCGGCCTGATGTCGAGCATCCATGTTTTTCCACTCGCCTCGTACACCGCGTTGAGCCGGTTCGATGCCGTCTCGTCGGGTCCGAAGATCCGGAAACAACTCATATTCCGGCGCATCACGTCCCGTAAAAAAGCGCCCAGCGGGCCGGTATTTTCCGCCGAAACGGTTCCCGGCTCCGTGAGCGGAACCGCATATGCGCGGAAATCGGGCAGCCGCAGCGCCCTGCGGGCCGACCCCCCGTTCGTCACGGGGTTTGCGCTCA
>PLSJ01000430.1:0-2277 GCA_003165115.1 Syntrophaceae bacterium
CCAGCACCGTTTCTTCGCCTGGGTTTACGGGAATGACCCTGTAGCCCTTGTCCATCAGGTACCGGGCAACGGAGTTGCTCGCCTTGCTTTCGTCGGCGGACAGGCCCACCACGGCGATGACACGGCTCGTCCGAAGGAGATCCCTGACCGCGTTATCCTGGTCCATATTTTAAATCCTCCTTAATTCTTTGAGTGTATTTCCCGTCATCACCTTCTGTCAAGGTGGTCAGGATCATCGGATTTCAGGTAAAACTTTCCATCGCTCTTCTTCTGTGTTACTTTTATGGGTATGTTCGGCATCGGCTTACCTGAGCTTATCATCATCATCATCGTGGCCCTCCTCGTCGTCGGCCCCTCCAAGCTGCCCGAGGTTGCCCGGTCTCTCGGGAAGGCGCTGGGGGAGTTCAGGCGCCTGGCCGATGACGTGAAGGAGACCATCGAGCAGGAGATGACCGAAGAAGAGAAAAAGGAAGAGCCGGCAGGGCAAAAGGCGGAGCAAAAGGCCGGAGAGCAGGAAGAGCCGGGGGCGATCGGGAAAAAGGAAGAGGAAAAGGAGAAGCCCGAGGAACCGGAAGAAGGACCCGCCGGGGAAGGACCCCAGCCCGGCGAACCCGCTGGAGTACCCGAGGAAATACCCCCGGAAGGCGCGAACCCGTATGAGCAGCAGCGAAAGCCGGTATGATAGAAGAGAAAAAGCCCTTCATCGCTCACCTGAAAGAGCTGAGAGACAGGCTGGTGGTCAGTCTTGCCGGCCTTGGCGTCGCCTTTATCATCACCTATAGCTTCAAAGAAAGAATTTTTCATTTCCTCATGCAACCCTTCATCCAGGTGATGCCGCCCAAGAGCTCCTTCATATTCACAAGCATCACCGAAGCGTTTATCACCTATTTCAAGGTGTCCATCGTTGCAGCCCTTTTTCTCGCCGCACCCGTCATCCTCTACGAAGTCTGGATGTTCGTCGCGCCGGGTCTCTATGAGAAGGAAAAGAAATATATCGCGCCCTTCATTATTTTCGGCAGCTTTTTTTTTATCGGCGGCGCCCTGTTCTGTTACTACGTGACCATGCCCGTGGTCTACCACTTTTTCGTGAGCTTCGCGGGGGACATGATCATTCCCATGCCCTCCCTCAAAGAGTACATGAACCTCACCCTGAAAATGCTGATTATTTTCGGTCTCATATTCCAGATGCCGCTGGTCGCCTTTTATCTTGCGAAAGCGGGCATCATAAATTACAGGGGACTCGCAAGCAAGAGGAGATACGCCATCCTCGGCATCGCGGTGCTGAGCGCAATCATTACGCCTCCGGAAGTATCGAGCCAACTCCTCATGGCGGTGCCCATGTACGGCCTCTTCGAGCTGAGCGTGGTGATCGCGAGAGTCTTCGGAAAAAAGGAGAAAGTCGATGGAGCGGCTTAACTGTGTGATACTGGCAGCGGGCAAAGGCACGTGGATGCGGTCGAAGATCGCGAAGGTCGCCCACCCCATCATGGGCAGGCCCATGATCCGCTACGTGGTCGAGACGGCGCACACGCTCGCCCCGGAGAAAGTCATCGTGGTCACCGGCCACGGGAAGGCGCTGGTCGAGGGCTGCCTGGAAGGGACGGAGGTGACGTTCGCGCACCAGGAGGAACAAAAAGGGACGGCCCACGCCCTCCTTTCAACCGTTCCGCTCCTCGCGCCGGGCGACATCCTCGTACTTTACGGCGACGTTCCCCTCATCAGGCCCCTGACCCTGCACGCGTTCATCGAGTTTTTCCGGCGGTCCGAGGGCATCGCCTTCATGACTACCGAGGTGGACGACCCTTCCGGCTACGGCAGGGTCGTCGTGGACGACTCAGGCGGGATCGTCGATATCGTCGAGGACAGCGAGGCGACAGGGGCCGTGCTGGGGATAAAGGTGATCAATACGGGGATATGCATGATCCGGCGTGACCTCCTTCCCCTGGTGGAGGCCGTGACCCCGGATAACAGGAAGGGCGAATACTACCTCACGGACATCTGCAAGACGGCGGACGCACAAGGCATCAGGGCCAGGGCCTTTTTTCATAAGGACGCGTCCGAGGTCCTCGGCATCAACACGCGCAAAGACCTGTTGGAGGCCAACGTCGCCTTCAGGAACGCCATCCTCGACCACCACATGGAGAACGGCGTCACCATCACCGACAGGAGCACCTATATCGAGTCCGACGTGACCATCGGCCCCGACACCGTCATCTCTCCCTACTGTTATCTCCGGGGGAAGACCGAGATCGGGCAGGACGTCTTCATCGGCCCCCA
>PLSJ01000430.1:2306-2963 GCA_003165115.1 Syntrophaceae bacterium
CGCATGAGGCCGAAGACGGTCCTCAAGAAGAACGTGAAGATAGGCAACTTCGTCGAATTGAAGAACTCGATCATCGGCGAAGGGTCGAAAGCGAGCCACCTCTCCTATATCGGGGACGCCGACGTAGGGTCCGGGGTTAACATAGGCGCGGGCACTATTACTTGTAATTACGACGGCAGGCTGAAGTACAGGACGACGATAGAGGACGGCGTCTTTATCGGCAGCAACACGGAGATCGTGGCGCCCGTCACCATAGGAAAGGACGCGTACGTGGGCGCGGGCTCGACCATCACCCGGGACGTCCCGGAAGGGGCCCTCGCGGTGTCGCGGACGAAGCAGAAGCACATCGAGGATTACACGAGGAGGAAGAAGAAATGTGCGGAATAGTCGGCTACGTTGGCGAGGACGAGGCGTATCCCATCCTGATCGGGGCGCTGAAAAGGCTCGAATACCGCGGCTACGACTCCGCGGGTATTGCCGTCAACTCCCCCGATGGTTCCCTTGAAATCCGCCGCGCTCAGGGCAAGTTGCGCAACCTCGAAGCCGCCATCCGCACAAGCCCCATCGACGGCTCCTGCGGCATCGGCCACACCCGCTGGGCCACCCATGGCCAGCCCACCGAAGAGAACGCCCACCCGCACCGCGATTGCCACGGCG
>PLSJ01000430.1:3004-3169 GCA_003165115.1 Syntrophaceae bacterium
TCGAGGAAGCCGTGCGCGGCGCCGTCAAGGAAATCAAAGGAGCCTTCGCCCTGGCCGTGCTCTGCCGCTCGGACCCGAACAAGATCGTCGCCGCGCGTTCCGGCCCGCCCGTTGTCGTCGGCATCGGCGACAACGAGTATTTCGTGGCCTCCGACGTGCCCGCCA